>NZ_JBFOCW010000017.1:0-73564 GCF_040908005.1 Aeromonas sp. s1(2024)
TCCGTCGGTGTGTAGCGCAGCCAGGTAGCGCATCTGCATGGGGTGTAGAGGGTCGGAGGTTCGAATCCTCTCACACCGACCAAATTCCCCGAGAAAGGCCTTGTCAGACGACAAGGCCTTTTCTTTTATGGTCTTCCACCGCGATTGTCTCTCCGATCCCTTTGTGCTGTAGTAAAACCCCCTTTGCCAAGCGGCCCGCATCATGTTGCCTTCCCTTCGTACTTTCTGCACCCTTGCCCTCAGCGCCCTGCTGGTCGGCCAGCTCGCGGGCTGCGCCACCGCCTATGACAGTGAAAAATCGTTCTGGAATGGCCAGACCGGTTTTTCACAGACCCAGCTTGGCCCGGCCCGCTGGCAACTGGAGTTTGTGGGAAACGATCTGGTGGACAGGGAAACGGCGCGCAAATACGTGCTCAAGCGGGCCGGTGAGGTGGCACTGGCAAAGGGATACCCCTGGATTCGGGTCGAGACGCTGACCCTGTCGCGGGATGCCGTCAGGGTCACCCCGACCCGCCCCCAATTCGGGTTCGACGAGTACGAGCCAGACACCTTCATGGACGACATGCAGGTGGAACATCGCACCTCGGCCCTGCTCGTCTTCACCCTGGAGGCCAGCCCCCGGGACGCACAGAGCATGGAAGCCGTTTATCTCGCAAAAATTAAAATAAACAGCGATTAATACAAATAAATCACAAGATGCATATCAAATGCAGCTAACAATAGCGCAAAACTCCGAAACAAGTCACTGGATTTCCCCTTCGCGATTAGGCATGCTCCAGCACACCGGCTGTCTGGATTCCACCGCCCGGATCACAAAAAAGGACTGAGGCGGCCCCTCGCCGCCTGCACAGGCATTGCACCTATCGAAACCGGAACTCCCCCATGAAAATGAACAAGTTGACCGTTGCCATCCTCATTGCGATGTTGCTTGGCATCGTGACCGGGCAGGGTTATCGCCTGCTCGCGCCCGCACAGGCCGCAGGCTTTGCCGATGACATCACCCTGCTGACCGACATCTTCCTGCGCCTCATCAAGATGATCATCGCCCCCCTGGTGTTCACCACGCTCGTGGTCGGCATCGCCAAGATGGGTGACACCCGCACCGTGGGCCGCATCGGCGTCAAGACCCTGGGCTGGTTCATGCTCGCCTCCCTGATGTCTCTGACCCTGGGGCTGGTCATGGTCCACCTGATGCAACCTGGGGTGGGGCTCTCCCTCTCCCTGCCCGATGACGGCGCCAGCTCCGGCGTGCTTGCCACCGCCATCTCCCTCAAGGATTTCGTGACCCACGCCATCCCGAAAAGCGTGGTCGAGGCGATGGCCACCAACGAGATCCTGCAGATCGTGGTCTTCTCCCTCTTCTTCGGGCTGGCCGCCGCCGCCCTGGGGGACGACGCCAAGCCCGTGGTCAAGCTGATGGCCAGCGGCGCCGAGATCATGCTCAAGGTGACCGGCTACGTGATGAACTTCGCCCCGTTCGCGGTGTTTGGCGCCATCGCCGCCATGGTCGCCAAGGAGGGGCTCGGCATCCTCGCTACCTATGGCACCTTCATGGCCCAGTTCTATCTGGCGCTCGGCTGCCTATGGCTGCTGCTCATCGCCATGGGCAGCCTCTTCATCCGCCGCCGCATCCTGACACTGCTCGCCCTCATCCGCGAGCCCATCCTGCTGGCCTTCTCCACCGCCAGCTCCGAGGCCGCCTACCCCAAGACCCTGGACAGGCTGGAGAAATTTGGCTGTGACAAGCGCATCGCCAGCTTCGTGCTCCCCATGGGCTACTCCTTCAACCTGGACGGTTCCATGATGTACTGCACCTTCGCGGTGATGTTCATCGCCCAGGCCTATGGCATCGAGCTCTCCACGGCCCAGCAGATCACCATGCTGCTGCTGCTGATGGTCACCTCCAAGGGAATGGCCGGGGTGCCCCGCGCCTCCCTGGTGGTGATTGCCGCCACCCTCAACCAGTTCCACATCCCGGAAGCGGGCATCCTGCTGCTGCTCGGTATCGACCACTTCCTCGACATGGGGCGCTCCGCCACCAACGTGCTGGGCAACGCCATCGCCGCGAGCGTGGTGGCCAAGAGCGAAGACAGCCTGGGGGAGACCGCCCCCCTCGGCGAGGTGGACACCGCCAAGGCGTGATCCCCCCTGACCCCCATGACAACGGCCCGCTTCTGCGGGCCGTTGTCATATGCCTGATGGGGCACGCCGCGCCTCAGCACCAGCGCCTGACCTGTCGGCAATAGTCGTCATAGGCATCGCCGAATTGTCGCCGCAGCGCCTGCTCCTCCGCCAGGATCTGGAAGCGGGTAAGCCAGCCCCAGAGCAGCAGCGGCCCGAGCCACACTGCCATGCCTCCCAGATAGCACGCCAGCGCCAGGGTCCAGCAGAGCAGCCCCAGGTACATGGGATTGCGGCTGATGCGATAGACGCCCCGGGTCACCAGCACCCGGCTGCTCTCCAGCCGCTGGGGGTGCACAGTGGTGCGCTGCTGCCAGAAATGCAGAAGCGCACCGCCCCCCAGCAGGGCTCCCGCCAGCCACAGCGTGGCGACCAGCACCAGCCACAGGGGCGCCGCCCTCCCCTCACCCCGCCCCAGCCACATGGCGAGCACGATGACGACGAACAGCAGCAACGGTGGAATCCGCAACGTCAGCTTCATATTTTCTTCCTGCAACACGTGCCACGATTGACGCCGTTGAGATACACTCCCAGAGTCGGCATCTGGATAAAAAGTGAAATATATCATTAGCATAGCAACATGCTATGACCAGCCCTGCCGCAGCTCGCCTCAGCGATGAGCCCAGCCTCAACTCAAGACAATAAGAAAGGACTTGCCCCATGCACAAGAAAACACTGCTCGCGACCCTGATTTTTGGCCTGCTGGCCGGCCAGGCGGTCGCCGCCCCCTATCTGCCGCTCGCCGACGACCACCGCAACGGTCAGGAACAGACCGCCGCCAACGCCTGGCTGGAAGTGGATCTCGGTGCCTTCGAGCACAACATCCAGACCCTGAAGAATCGCCTCGGTGACAAGGGCCCGCAGATCTGCGCCATCATGAAGGCGGACGCCTACGGTCACGGCATCGACCTGCTGGTCCCTTCCGTGGTCAAGGCAGGCATCCCTTGCATCGGCATCGCCAGCAACGAAGAAGCACGTGTTGCTCGCGAGAAGGGCTTCGAAGGTCGCCTGATGCGGGTGCGGGCCGCCACCCCGGATGAAGTGGAGCAGGCCCTGCCCTACAAGCTGGAGGAGCTCATCGGCAGCCTGGAGAGCGCCAAGGGGATCGCCGGCATCGCCCAGCGCCATCACACCAACATCCCGGTGCACATCGGCCTGAACTCCGCCGGCATGAGCCGCAACGGCATCGATCTGCGCCAGGACGATGCCAAGGCCGATGCCCTGGCCATGCTCAAGCTCAAGGGGATCACCCCGGTCGGCATCATGACCCACTTCCCGGTGGAGGAGAAAGAGGACGTCAAGCTGGGGCTGGCCCAGTTCAAGCTGGACTACCAGTGGCTCATCGACGCCGGCAAGCTGGATCGCAGCAAGCTCACCATCCACGCCGCCAACTCCTTCGCCACCCTGGAAGTGCCGGAAGCCTACTTTGACATGGTGCGCCCTGGCGGTATCATCTATGGCGACACCATTCCCTCCTACACCGAGTACAAGAAGGTGATGGCGTTCAAGACCCAGGTCGCCTCCGTCAACCACTACCCGGCGGGCAACACCGTCGGCTATGACCGCACCTTCACCCTCAAGCGCGACTCCCTGCTGGCCAACCTGCCGATGGGCTACTCCGACGGCTACCGCCGCGCCATGAGCAACAAGGCCTATGTGCTGATCCATGGCCAGAAGGCCCCCGTCGTGGGCAAGACTTCCATGAACACCACCATGGTGGACGTCACCGACATCAAGGGGATCAAACCCGGTGACGAGGTGGTCCTGTTCGGACGCCAGGGTGATGCCGAGGTGAAACAATCTGATCTGGAGGAGTACAACGGTGCCCTCTTGGCGGACATGTACACCGTCTGGGGCTACACCAACCCCAAGAAGATCAAGCGCTAAGCAAATTGCTGACATGAAAAAGGGCCCCCTATGGAGCCCTTTTTTTTACTGCGCCGTTCACGCCGTCTTTTTGCGGGTCATCAGCAGACTCAGTCCCATGGAGGCCAGCAGGATCAGCGCCACCACGCCAAGGGCGATGCCGGTCGGTATCTTGAAGATATCGAGCAGCAACATCTTGACCCCGATGAACATCAGGATCAGCGCCAGGCCGTATTTGAGCAGGGCGAAGCGATCGGCCACCCCGGCCAGCAGGAAGTACATGGCGCGCAGCCCCATGATGGCGAAGATGTTGGAGGTGAGCACGATGAAGGGATCCGTGGTCACCGCGAAGATGGCCGGGATACTGTCCACCGCGAAGATGAGGTCGCTCACCTCCACCAGCACCAGGATGAGCAGCAGCGGGGTCGCGTAGCGCACACCGTCACGCCAGACGAAGAACTTCTCCCCCTCCAGCGTCTCGGTCACCTTGAAGCGACGACGCATCCAGCCGAGCAGGGCATTGTTCTCGAGATCCGGCTCCTTGTCGGCCGCCCACAGCATCTTGGCACCGGTCAGCAGCAAGAAGGCCCCGAACAGGTAGAGGATCCAGTGGAACTGCTCGATGAGCCAGCTGCCCGCGAACACCATGCCCGCGCGCATCACGATGGCCCCCAGCACCCCGTAGAGCAGGACCCGGCGCTGCAGCTCCGCCGGGATGGCGAAGTAGCCGAACAGCATCAGCCAGACGAAGACGTTGTCCACCGCCAGTGCCTTTTCGATGAGGTAGCCGGTGAGAAACTCCAGCCCCTTCTGGTTCGCGATTTCGCGCCCGGCACTGTGATCCAGCCAGAGCCAGATGGCCAGGTTGAACAGGAGCGCCACGCTGACCCAGATGAGAGACCAGATGCCCGCCTCTTTCAGGGACACCTTGTGCGCCTTGCCGCCACCGACAAAGCGGATATCAATCCACAACAGGACCAGCACTATGCTGAAGAAACCGGTCCACATCCACCATTCACCCATTTTCACTTCTCCCAAAACGACAAAACCCACGGCCGGGAGGCAGTGGGTTCGCGTTTGGAGCAGATACACCTTGCCTCTCGGCAAGGTCTCACTTACAGCCGACTTGCGTCAACTGCCCGGCTGCCGGGTGCACTGCAGGATATGGGTGCACCGTAATGACGACAAACCGGCGAGAAGTTACTCCCCTTGTAAGGCGGATAGTAGCAGCGACAACCGCTGGCGCCAAGAGAGGATTTGATGGGCAGGCAAAAAAGAGGGGCGCCACCCGGGCGCCCCTGTCACGCTCCCATCCTCAGAGCGGGTCCACCTTGAGACAGGAAACCGCGTGGTCGAAGTTGCCCTCGAGCTGGGGCCGGGTCTTGGCGCACTCCGGACCTGCCACCGGGCAGCGGGTGCGAAACACGCAGCCGGAGGGCGGATTCATGGGGGATGGCAGGTCCCCTTCCAGGATCTGGATGACCTTGCTGCGCTCCAGATCCGGATCCGGGATGGGGACCGCCGACATCAGCGCCTTGGTATAGGGGTGCAGGGGATTGGCGAAGATCTCCTTGCCGGTCCCCAGCTCCACCGCGTTGCCCAGGTACATCACCAGCACCCGATCGGAGATGTGTTTGACCACTGAGAGGTCGTGGGCGATGAAGATGAGGGAGAGACCCATCTCCTTTTGCAGGGATTTGAGCAGGTTCACCACCTGAGCCTGGATGGAGACATCCAGCGCCGAGACCGGCTCGTCACAGATGATCATCTTGGGCTCGAGGATGAGCGCCCGGGCAATGCCGATGCGCTGGCACTGGCCGCCGGAGAACTCATGGGGGTAACGGTTCACCAGGTTCGGCAACAGACCCACCTTGGTCATCATGGCGCGCACCTTCTCCTTCACCTCTTCCCTTGGCAGGGTCGGGTAGAAGGTGATGAGGGGCTCGGCGATGATGTCCCCTATGGTCATGCGGGGGTTCAGGGAGGCCAGCGGATCCTGGAAGATCATCTGGATCTCCTTGCGCTTCTCCCGCAGGGCGTTCTGCTCGAGCTTGGTCAAGTCCTGCCCAAGCCACACCACCTTGCCGTCGGTGGCCGGTACCAGGCCGATGAGGGCACGGGCGAAGGTGGATTTGCCGCAACCGGACTCCCCCACTACGCCCAGGGTCTCCCCTTCGTAGAGGCGCAGGGTCACCCCGTCCACCGCCTTCAGGGCGGAGGGCTTGGCCCAGGGCCAGGCCTTGTCACTCTTGATATGGAAGTGAACCTTGAGGTCGGACACTTCCAGCAGCAGTTTCTTGTCAGTACCCATTTAGTTCACTCCCTTGATCATGGCATCCGATACCCAGTGGCACGCCCGCTCCCGACCGTCGTTGAACGGTGTCAGGATCGGCGATTGCTGGCCACAAATCTCGCTCACCCGGTGGCAACGCTCCTGGAAGGGACAGCCGGTGGGCAAACGCAGCAGGTTGGGCGGATTGCCCGGAATGGTGGGCAGCTCTTCCCCTTCGGTGTCGAGGCGGGGAATGGCGCGCAGCAAGCCTTCGGTATAGGGGTGGCTCGGGCGATAGAAGATATCGTTGACCCGGCCGTACTCCATGGTCCGGCCTGCGTACATCACCAGCACCTTGTCGCAGATGCCGGCCACGACGCCAAGATCGTGGGTGATCATGATGATGGCGGTGTTGAACTCGCGCTTGAGCTCGTTCATCAGGGTCATGATCTGGGCCTGTACCGTCACGTCCAGCGCCGTGGTCGGCTCGTCGGCGATGAGCAGCTGCGGCCGGCACAGGAGCGCCATGGCGATCATCACCCGCTGACGCATGCCGCCGGAGAACTCGTGGGGGTACATGTTCATCCGCTTGCGCGACTCGGGGATCTTCACCGCGTCCAGCATGCGCACCGACTCCTCGAAGGCGGCAGCCTTGGTCATCCCCTTGTGCAGCATCAGCACTTCCATCAGCTGATCCTTGACCTTCATGTAGGGGTTGAGCGACGTCATGGGGTCCTGGAAGATCATGGCGATCTTCTCGGAGCGGATCTTGTTGAGCTTGTGCTCCGGCAGATTCAGGATCTCGTCCCCCTGAAATTTGGCCGAGCCGGTGATGACACCGTTCTTGGCGAGTAGCCCCATGATGGCAAAGGCAGTCTGGGACTTGCCTGAGCCCGACTCCCCGACGATCCCCAGGGTTTCGCCGGCAGAAAGAGAAAAGTTGAGGTCGTTGACGGCCACCACATTGCCGTCCGGGGTCTTGAACTCGACCCGCAGATCTTTCACATCCAGTAATTTCATCTCAGTACTCCTTATCGCGCTGTCGTGATGGGGGCCTGCCCGTGGTGAACGCGGTGCGTTCCCTGAACGGGTCTGATGGCCCCTTGGCGTCTTGCCGGTCCCTGGGTATCAGCGATCCTTGGGATCCAGGGCATCACGCAGACCATCCCCGAGGAAGTTGAAGCAGAACAGGGTCACCACCATGAAACCGGCGGGGAACAGGAGTTGCCAGATGGCCACTTCCATCGACTTGGAGCCTTCATCCAGCAGGGCGCCCCAGCTGGTCATGGGCTCTTGCACGCCCAGACCCAGGAAGCTCAGGAAGGATTCGAACATGATCATCCCCGGCACCAGCAGGGTGGCGTAAACCGCCACTATGCCGAGCACGTTGGGCACGATATGACGGGTGATGATCTTCCACTTGGAGACGCCGCAGACGTGGGCCGCCTCGATGAACTCCTTGCTCTTGAGACTCAGGGTCTGGCCGCGCACGATCCGCGCCATGTCGAGCCAGCTCACCGCGCCGATGGCGAGGAAGATGAGGGCCAGATTGCGACCGAAGAAGGTCACCAGCATGATCACGAAGAACATGAAGGGGAAGGCGTTGAGGATCTCAAGCACGCGCATCATCAGGCTGTCGACGCGACCGCCGATGAAGCCGGACGCGGCGCCGTAGAGGGTGCCGATGATGACAGCCACCAGGGCCCCCATGATGCCGACCATCAGGGAGATGCGTCCGCCGAGCAAGGTACGCACGAACAGGTCGCGCCCCAGGCTGTCGGTGCCGAACCAGTGGCCGGTCTCCATGTCCGGGGCACTCTGCATGGCCCCCCAGTCCGGGTCATCGAACGTGTACTGGGACAGGTGGGGCCCCACGATCACCGCCAGACCGATGATGGTCAGGATGATGAGGCTGGTCAGGGCCGCCTTGTTGCGCAGGAAACGGCGACGGGCATCCTTCCACAGGGAGCGTCCTTCCACCACTTCCACTTTCTGGGCGAACGCCTCGACGGCTTCGCGCTTTTCAGTTGTGACTACCATGATGAACTCCCGGCTTAGTAACGGATCTTGGGATCGATGACGGCATAGAGAATATCGACCACGGCGTTAAAGGTGATGGTGAGGGCGCCGACCAGAATGGTCAGACCGAGCACCATGGAGTAATCACGGTTGAGGGCACCGTTGACGAACAGCTGGCCGATCCCCGGCAGGCCGAAGATGGTCTCGATGACCACGGAGCCGGTGATGATGCCCACGAAGGCCGGTCCCAGGTAGGAGACCACCGGCAGCATGGCCGGGCGCAGCGCGTGCTTGAGGATGATGTGACGCAGGGGCAGCCCCTTGGCGCGGGCGGTACGGATGAAGTTGGAGTTCATGGTCTCGATCATGCTGCCGCGCATGATGCGGGAGATGGCGGAGATGTAGTACATCATCATGCCGAACACCGGCAGTACCATGAACTGGGCGCCGCCCCCCTGCCAGCCTCCCGCCGGGAACCAGCCCAGATAGATACTGAAGAAGAGCACCAGCAGCGGTGCCAGCACGAAGCCGGGTATCACCACCCCGGCCATGGCCGACGACATCAACAGGTAGTCGATGAGGGTGTTCTGTTTCAGGGCCGCAATGGTGCCGAAGGTGACCCCCAGGGTCACTGCCAGCAGGAAGGCGACCGAGCCTATCTTGGCGGAGACAGGCAGGGCCTGGCTCACCAGATCATTGACGGTGAAGTCCTTGTATTTGAAGGAGGGCCCCAGATCCCCCTGGACCAGGTTGCCGAGGTAAGTGAGGTATTGCATGCCGATGGGCTTGTCCAGGCCATATTTGGCTTCGATGTTGGCCAGGACTTCCGGCGGCAGGGCGCGTTCGCTGGTGAAGGGGTTACCCGGGGCGAAGCGCATCATGAAGAAGGAGACGGTGATCAAGACCAGCAGAGTCGGGATCGCTTCCAGTAGACGTTTAAGGATGAATTTCAACATAGACATTTCCTGTCCTGTACTGCTTCCAAAGGGTCGCGGTTGTAATAAAGGCCCGCCGTCTGGCGGGCCCTGCTTGTTATGCGACTTGTTTCTTTACTCAGTGAGCAACGATGTACATGTCTTTGCTGTAGATGTTGTCCAGCGGGTTGGCCGGGTAGCCGCCCACGTAGGGCTTGACCATGCGGGAGGTCACGTACTGATAGATGGGGGCGATCGGCATGTCCTTGGCCAGGATCTCTTCGGCCTGGACATAGAGCTTGTTGCGCGCCTCGGCATCCACCTGGTTGCGGGACTCGCTCATCAGCTTGTCGAACGTCGGGTTGGAGTATTTGCCGTCGTTGTTGCCGTGAGTGGTCTGCATCAGATCCAGCATGGAGGAGGCTTCGTTGTAGTCCGCAATCCAGCCGGCGCGGCCCACGTCGAAGTTACCCTGCTTCTTGGTCTCCAGGTAGGTCTTCCACTCCTGGTTCACCAGGCTCACCTGCACGCCGAGCTTCTTCCACATGGAGGCGACGGCCACGGCCACCTTTTTGTGGTTGTCGTCGGTGTTGTAGAGCAGCTCGAACTTGAGCGGCTTGCCCGGGCCGTAACCGGCTTCGGTCAGCAGCTCTTTCGCCTTGGCATCGCGCTCTGCCTGGGTCAGCTTGGACCAGGCCGGCGCCACCGGCTTGAAGCCATCTACAAAGTCAGGCACGAGCGTGTAGCCCGGGGTTTCGCCCTTGCCCATCACCTTGTCGGCGATCACGTTGCGATCGATGGCATAGGAGAGGGCGGTACGCACCCGCACGTCGTCAAACGGCTTGTGCTTGAAGTTGTACTGGTAGTAGTAGGTGCCCACATAGCCGCTGACCTTTACTTCGTCCGGCAGCTCTTTCTTCATCTGCTTGAAGCGTTCGATGGGCATGTTGTAGGTCAGATCCACTTCGCCAGCCAGATAGCGGTTCAGCTCGGCGTTGGTGGACTGGATGGGCAGGTAGGTCACCTTGTTGATGACGGTCTTGCCGTTGTTCCAGTAGTTGGGGTTGCGCTCGACGTCGACGCGCTCGTTGACCACCCAGTCCTTCAGCACGTAGGCGCCGTTGGATACCATGTTGCCGGGCTGGGTCCACTTGTCACCGAACTTCTCGATCACCTTCTTCGGGACCGGATAGGTGGTGGTGTGGGAGAGCATGCTGACGAAGTAAGGCACCGCCTTCTCCAGCTGCACCTCGAAGGTATGATCGTCCACCGCCTTCACACCCAGAGTGTCGGCCGGCTTCTTGCCCGCGATGATGTCGGAGGCATTGATGATGGTCGGGATCTCCATGTACCAGGAGTAGGGAGAGGCCGTCTTGGGATCCACCGCGCGCTGGAAGGCAAAGACGAAGTCATGAGCGGTGACGGGATCCCCGTTGGACCACTTGGCATCCTTGCGCAGGTGGAACACGTAATGTTTGTTGTCCTTGGTTTCCCAGGACTCGGCGACGCCGGGCAGGGTCTCACCCTTGGGGCCGGAGGAGACGAGACCTTCGAACAGGTCACGCAATACGTTGGATTCGGGGGTACCTTCCACTTTCTGGGGATCCAGGGTGGCGGGTTCGGAACCATTGCCTTTCACCAGGGTTTGCTCGGGAGCAAGCTTGGTACCGGCGGGGACATCGGCGGCGTGAGCCAGGGTGGCGCCACCGAAAAGTGCAGTCAATAAAAGGGTATTAATAATTGTTTTTCTATGAGTCATTTCCATACTCCAACAAGAACATTCCATGCATTTGTTATCCACGAGACAAACACCTCGCTGCCCGCATAATTCCCTGACAATTCTGATAATGCAATAGATATCATCAGGAACAGGCCGCTTTCATGGTCAAAAAAACAACTTAAAACCATTTATTCAGCATTTAAATATCCCGCAGCGGTCATTTTTCGTACAAGGCAGCTCGATTCTAGGAAATGACCAACAAAAAAGAAACAATAAAAAGCCGGTCACAAGGACCGGCTCCGACAAAAACGGACCTGGCTCACACCAGACCGGGGAAGACTCCCTTGATGCCCGCCACGATGATCTCGATGCCAAGGGACATCATGATGAGACCCATGATACGGGTCACCACGTTGATGCCGGTGTTGCCCATCAGCTTGAACAGCAGGGGAGCGGCGCGGAAGATGAGCCAGGAGCAGCAGGCAAACGCCACCACCACCACGAACATGCCGGCCATCTGGGGCAGGGTCTTCTGGCTGGCATAGACGATGGAAGAGGAGATGGCACCGGGTCCGGCCATCAGCGGCAGAGCCAGGGGCACCACGGCAATGGATTCACGCGCAGCCAGTTCACCCTTCTCCTGCTTGTTGTGCTTCACCTCCCCCAGCTTGCCCTGCAGCATGGACCAGGCGATCAGGGTGATCAGCGAGCCACCGGCAATGCGAAACGATGCCAGGGAGATGCCGAAACTGTCGAGGATGAGCTGTCCCATGCACATGGAGACCATCAGGATGATCATCACGGCAATGTGGGCGGTGGTGTTGGTCTTGCGTCGCTCCTCCGGCGACATGTGGCCCGTCAGGCTCACAAAAACCGGCAACAGACCCAGCGGGTTGATGATCGCAAACAGGCCGACGAAAAATTTCAGGTATAAAGAGAAGTCTATTGCTGCCATAGGCGCCATCCAGAACCAATACGAGCCACAAGGGGCCAACCCCCAAACTACGCGTAAATTTACACCATGGCTTTTCCCTTCTCCAATCAAATAATCTCACCCTTACCGGGGCTTTTTAGTTAGTTCCGCTAATGTATCGACAAAATTCAACATATCGGGTTGTTAAGGGAGAGTGGCCACCATTAACATCGCCGGGTGCCATGACAGCGCGTTATATCAACCCTCAGCCAAGAAACGATATTTTCGGCAAATGGCACCCTTGCTTCTCACCACACCTGCTTGCCGCCCCCACCCGCTCCTGTGACCCCGATTTTGGCCTTTCTCACCCTGGTGCGGTGCAGTGGGGCCGGCTGTGCAGAGGTGACAAGCTCCCTGCCACCGCCAGATGTGCTGTTTCGCCAGGGCGACTGGATGAAAACAACAACCCCTTTCTCAACATAAATGAAACGTCAGGGGGCTAGGCGTTCTGCCGCCATCATGGCAATGCCACCTTCCCCCATCCCGGTCAAGGCGAGAATTCATCGGATCCCCTTCCCTGAGCAGATATTTCAAGGGCGCGTGACAGCAGCTCGTGATGCCAAGAAAGGATGACACACTCCCGTAACATAGTGGTGCGATAAGGGGTGAAACAAAATTTCTTTTGTTCTTTTGTTACATATGATCCAGATCAATCTTTTCTGACACATCCCGACCCTATAATCGAGTCAGAAAACAGTTTACTAAGGCATGTAAATACCCCGTTATGGTGATTCTCGCCTTGACAAGGTGGCTATAATTGCCGGGCATTGCCAAGGTCTTACTAAACAGTTTTCAAATCATCAGGAGATAAACATGGCAGTAACCAATTTGGCTGAACTGGATGCACTGGTTGCCCGCGTCAAAGAAGCACAGCGTCAATTCGCCAGCTTCTCGCAAGAGCAGGTAGACAAGGTCTTCCGTGCCGCCGCCCTGGCCGCCAGCAACGCCCGTATCCCCCTGGCCCAGATGGCCGTGGCTGAATCCGGTATGGGTATCATCGAAGACAAGGTTATCAAGAACCACTTCGCCTCCGAATACATCTACAACGCCTATAAAGATGAAAAGACCTGCGGCATCCTGAGCCAGGACGACGAGATGGGCACCATCACCATCGCCGAGCCGGTAGGCATCATCTGCGGTATCGTACCGACCACCAACCCGACTTCCACTGCGATCTTCAAGGCCCTCATCTCCCTGAAGACCCGCAATGCCATCATCTTCTCCCCGCACCCCCGCGCCAAGAACTCCACCAATACCGCTGCCAAGCTGGTACTGGATGCAGCCGTGGCTGCCGGTGCGCCGAAAGACATCATCGGCTGGATTGATCAACCCTCCGTCGAACTCTCCAATGCCCTGATGCGTCACGACGACATCAACCTGATCCTGGCCACCGGTGGCCCGGGCATGGTGAAGGCCGCCTACTCCTCCGGCAAACCCGCCATCGGCGTGGGTGCGGGCAACGTGCCCATCGTCATCGACGAAACCGCCGACGTGAAGCGTGCCGTCGCCTCCATCCTGATGTCCAAGACCTTCGACAACGGCGTGGTCTGTGCCTCCGAGCAGGCTGTCATCGTGGTCGACTCCATCTACAACCAGGTCAAGGAGCGTTTCGCGACCCACGCCGGCTACATCCTCTCCAAGGACGAAGCGGACAAGGTGCGTAAAGTGCTGCTGATCAACGGCGCCCTGAACGCCGACATCGTGGGCCAGCCTGCCACCAAGATCGCCGCCATGGCCGGTGTGACCGTGCCTGCCACCACCAAGATCCTCATCGGTGAAGGTCTGGAACTCTGCGCGGAAGACGAGTTCGCTCACGAGAAACTCTCTCCAACGCTGGGTATGTTCCGTGCCAAGAACTTCGAAGAAGCCGTCGAAATGGCCTGCGACATGGTCAACATCGGTGGTATCGGCCACACCTCCGGTCTCTATACCGACCAGGATCGCAATGCCGACCGCATCAAGTACTTCGGCGACAAGATGAAGACCGCCCGTATCCTCATCAACACCCCCTCCACCCAGGGTGGTATCGGTGACCTGTACAACTTCGCGCTGGCCCCGTCCCTGACCCTGGGTTGCGGCTCCTGGAGTGGTAACTCCATCTCCGAGAACGTCGGTCCCAAGCACTTGATCAACAAGAAGACAGTCGCAAAACGGGCAGAAAATATGCTGTGGCACAAACTTCCGAAATCCATCTACTTCCGTCGTGGTTCCCTGCCGATCGCCCTGGGCGACCTGGAAGGCAAGAAGCGCGCCATGGTGGTGACCGACCGATTCCTGTTCAACAACGGCTATGCCGATGAAGTGGTTCGCCTGCTCAAGAAGCTGAACATGGAAGTGGAGATCTTCTACGAAGTGGAAGCCGACCCCACCCTGTCCGTGGTCCGCAAGGGCGCCGAGATGGCCAACTCCTTCAAGCCGGACGTGATCGTCGCCCTGGGTGGTGGTTCACCCATGGATGCCGCCAAGATCATGTGGGTCATGTACGAGCACCCGGATACCGCGTTCGAAGACCTGGCCATGCGCTTCATGGACATCCGCAAGCGTATCTACAAGTTCCCGAAAATGGGCGTGAAGGCCGAACTGGTCTGTATCACCACCACGTCCGGTACCGGTTCTGAAGTGACCCCGTTTGCGGTCGTGACCGACGACGCCACCGGCATGAAGTACCCGCTGGCCGACTACGAGCTGACCCCGAACATGGCCATCGTGGATGCCAACCTGGTGATGGGCATGCCCAAATCCCTGTGTGCCTTCGGTGGTATCGACGCCGTGACCCACGCCATGGAAGCCTATGTCTCCGTGCTGGCCAACGAATACTCCGACGGTCAGGCGCTGCAAGCCCTGAAACTGCTCAAAGAGTACCTGCCGTCCAGCTACATCAACGGCGCCAACGACCCGGTTGCTCGCGAGAAAGTACACAACGCTGCTACCATCGCCGGTATCGCGTTCGCCAACGCCTTCCTGGGTGTGTGCCACTCCATGGCCCACAAACTGGGTGCCGAGTTCCACATTCCGCACGGCCTGGCCAACGCCCTGCTGATCAGCAACGTCATCCGCTACAACGCGAACGACAACCCGACCAAGCAGACCGCGTTCTCCCAGTACGACCGTCCGCAGGCTCGCCGTCGCTACGCCGAAGTGGCTGACCACCTGGGCCTGACCGCTGCAGGTGACCGTACCGCCGCCAAGATCGAGAAGCTGCTGACCTGGCTGGACGAGCTGAAGGCCACCCTGGGGATCCCGGCCTCCATCCGCGAAGCCGGCGTGAACGAAGCGGACTTCCTGGCCAAGGTAGACCAGCTGGCGCTGGAAGCCTTCGATGACCAGTGCACCGGCGCCAACCCGCGCTACCCGCTGATCACCGAGCTGAAAGCCATCCTGATGGACACCTACTACGGCCGTCCCTTCATCGAGGAAGCCCCTGTTGCCGCCCCGGTTGCAGCCAAGGTCGACACCAAGGTGGACAACAAGAAAAAATCCAAGGCCTGATAAACGCCACGGATGACAAGAGCCCGCGCACATGCGCGGGCTTTTTTGTTTGTCTATCTGTTTAATTTTGCTAGCTTGTTGATAGGCAAATTCGACAGAAGAGCTAGTCCATGGCGCTGATACAGGCCTCCATCGAGCAGTTGAGAGTCGGCCACTACATCCATCTTCCCACGGGATGGACGAGCCACCCTTTCATGTTCAACGCCTTCAAAATCAAGGACCAGCAGCAGCTCGACATCATCCGCCACCTCGACCTGACCCTGCTGATGGTGGATCCCGACAAGAGCGATCTGCCGGTAGAGCCCCTGCTGCGGGCCGAACCCGTTCCCTCTCTTGAGATGAGCGACACCGGGGATACCGCCCCCTCTTCTGAGGGCCCCACCTTCGACGAAAAGGCGTTCAGGCGCTCCCTTCGCATCGCGGACAAGGCGTTCGGTCAATCCCTGTCAGATCTTCGCGACGCCCTTGGCGCCCTCAACCTCAAACCGGACGAAGGCCTGGCCAATACTGCGCAGATAGTGCGCAGCACCGCCGCCCGTCTGGCAGAACACCAGGGGCCGCTCGGTCTGCACCTCATCCGCAACCAGAACACGGATACCCTGCTGCAACACAGCCTGAGCGTGGCCTTCATCGCCATGCTGGTGGCACGGGAGCTTGGCATGAATCCCGTCGAGATCGAGGAGACCGGTCTGGCGGGCCTGATCCACGACATCGGCGAGCTCAGGATCCCGAGCCAGATCATCCAGAAGCGGGGGGAGCTCAGCAAGGCGGAGCAGAATTTCCTCAACATGCACCCCCAGTACGGACTGGTGATGCTCAACCAGTTGCAGGCTTTCGAACCCAGGATCCGTGAGGTCGCCTACCTGCATCACGAACGCCTCGATGGCAGCGGTTTTCCCCTCGGGATCAAGGGCGACAAGATCCCCCCCCTCGCCCGCCTCATCGGGCTGGTGGATCACTATGACGAGCTGCTTCACCCGCGCAGCGGCCTCAACCCGCCGGGGCCCAGCCAGGTGATCGGCCAGCTCTACAAGCTCTCCCAGAAGAAGTTCGAGCAAACCCAGGTCAGGTTGCTGATAAAGGTGCTGGGGGTCTATCCACCGGGTTCCCTGGTGCGCCTGGATGACGATGCCCTGGCCCTGGTGCTCTCCACCGAGCCCAGCATGCCCCTCAGACCCAAGGTGCTGCCCTACCTCAAGGGGCAGCGGCCGGAAGGAGTGGCCATGATCGATCTGCGGGAAGATGCGCGAAGCATCGTCGCCACCCTCAGACAGGAAGAGCTGGACGACGCACAACGCGCTTTTTTCGGTCTGGGTCGGCGGGTCTGTTACTATTTCGCCTTCTGAGTTATCCCCAGAAGCTGGGGATAACTCATTGGACAAACCTGAATAATTGCTCAGGTCCCCTCGAAATCGTCCACCATTGGAGCTGGATAAAAAACGCCCAGCCGATGGCCGGGCGGAGCATGCCACCTCCGTGTGGCGTATCCGGTGGATACCTTCATGCTCGCATCAGCAATATCAAGCGGGCATCGATTACACAAATATCAATTTAACGTGCTGATTTTATATGGTTTTATTTTTCCATTCTGGCAAACTGCCGCAGCGTTCAGCCCGCAGCCCGCATCAAGACGGGCTCAGGCTCACCCTGCGTCATGACAACGCCCGGCTCCGGCGTGGTGTTTGAGGAAGCTTTTTTATGCAACTAGTCCTCTCTCTGCTCCAGCAGATGAGCGTCAGCCTGGTCATCGCCTACCTTTTTTCCAAAAGCCCCCTGTTGCGTCCCCTGGCCAACTACTCCGTCAGGCTGCCCCACAAGGTGCTCATCTATGTCATCTTCTCCTGCTTTTGCATCCTGGGAACCTATGTGGGCCTCGACATCGATGACGCCATCGCCAACACCCGGGCGGTCGGTGCCGTACTGGGGGGACTGCTGGGCGGCCCCCTGGTGGGATTCCTGGTGGGGCTGACCGGCGGCCTGCACCGCTATACTCTGGGGGGGTTCACCGATCTCGCCTGCGCCATCTCCACCACCTGCGAGGGGCTGTTGGGGGGGCTGGTGCACTGGCGGCTGATGCGGGCAGGCAGGGTCAATGACCTCTTTGCACCCAGGGTCGCCTTCTTTACCACCTTCGTGGCCGAGATCATGCAGATGGTGATCATCCTGCTGGTCGCCACCCCCTTCGACAAGTCCCTGCTGCTGGTGCGCACCATCGCCACCCCCATGATCCTCGCCAACTCCTGCGGGGCGGCGCTCTTCATCAGCATGATCCGCGACCAGCAGCGGATGTACGAAAAGTTCTCCCGGGTCTTCTCCGCCAAGGCGCTCACCATCGCCAACCGTACCGTCGGCATCATGAGCCAGGGGTTCACTCCGGAGGCCAGCGGCAAGATAGCCCATATCGTTCAGGAAGAGACCGGCGTCGGCGCCGTCGCCATCACGGACACCGACAAAATCCTCGCCTTCATCGGCACCGGGGAAGATCACCACAAGCCGGGCACCCCCATCACCTCGGCGATCACCCTGCAAGCCATCGCCCAGAACAAGGTGCTGTTCGCAGATGGCAACAGCCAGCCCTATCGTTGCAGCATCTCCCCCCAGTGCCAGCTCGGCTCCGTGCTGGTGATCCCCCTGCAGGGTGACGAGGGGGTGATCGGCACCATCAAACTCTATGAGCCCAAGAAGCGGCTCTTCCTCAAGATCAATCACACCCTGGGAGAAGGGATCGCCAACCTGTTGTCCCAGCAGCTGCTGGCAGGCCGCCTGGAGCAGCAGCAGCGCCTGCTGGTGCAATCCGAGCTCAAGCTGGTACAGGCACAGATAAACCCCCACTTCCTGTTCAACACCCTCAACACCATCAGCGCCATTACCCGCCGCGATCCGGGACGGGCACGGGAGCTGCTGCTGCACCTCTCCCGCTTCTTTCGCAACAACCTCAAGCGCCAGAGCGGCCTGACCACGCTGCGTGAGGAGCAGGAGCACTGCCTCTCCTACCTGGAGATAGAGCAGGCCCGCTTTGGCGAGCGGCTCACCGTCATCAACGAGATCCCGCCCCACCTTGCCGAGGTGCAACTGCCGAGCTTCACCCTGCAGCCCCTCATCGAGAATGCCATCAAGCACGGCATCTGCTCCCTGCTGGGAGAGGGGCGACTTCGCCTCTTCGCGAGGGAAACCCCCGAGGCGATCACCCTTTGCGTCGAAGACAACGCCGGGGCCTGGCAGCCATCCGGCCAGGGGGATGGTCTGGGGATGAGCCTGGTGGACAAGCGCCTCAAGAGCGCCTTTGGCGAGCGCTATGGCATTGACGTCCAGTGGGAGCCGGAGCAATGGACCCGGGTCTCCCTGACACTCCCACGACAACCCCGCACCACCGCCAAGGAGATGACATGATCCGCACCCTGATCGTCGATGACGAGCCCTATGCCCGCGAAGAGCTGGCAGAGCTGCTGGCCAGCGATCCCGACATCGAGATCCTGGGCATGGCGGGCAACGCCATCGAGGCGCTCGGCCTCATCCAGCAACTCAAGCCGGATGTGGTGTTTCTCGATATCCAGATGCCCAAGCTCAGCGGCATGGAGCTGGTGGCCATGCTCGATCCCCTGCCCCGCATCGTCTTTGTCACCGCGTTCGACGACTACGCCATCCAGGCCTTCGAGGAGAACGCCTTCGACTACCTGCTCAAGCCGGTGGAGCCGGCGCGCCTCGCCAAGACCCTGGCGCGGCTCAGGCAGGACATCACCCCGCAACCGGTCGGGACCCTGGCCCCGACCATCCACCATATCCCCGGATACCTGCACAACCGGGTGCGGCTGCTCCCAACCTCCCAGGTGGAGTACGCCTTCTCCGATCTCGGCGGCGTCCATGTCGCCTGCCAGGGCGAGCTGTTTCACACCCAGCTCACCCTCAAGTCCCTCGAGGAGAAGACCCCGCTGCTGCGCTGTCACCGCCAGTATCTGGTGGCCCCGGCCGCCATCTTCGAAATCCGTTTGCTGGAGAATCAACTGGCGGAGATCGTGACCCCGAGCGGGGCCCGGGTACCGGTCAGCCGCCGCTACCTCAAGGAGCTAAAAGACGAGCTGGGACTGGAATAAAGCGGGGCGCGATGTGCGCCGGATCACAGCGGGCAACCACTCGGGTCGCCATGTCGCCGCTCACCCCCTTTCACCTGCCGTTAACAGAAGTCCCCACCTACACTGGCTGCGCACACCAAAAAATAACAAAGCAGGAGCGTAGCAATGATCTGGTTCTTCCTCTGTGTCGGCTTGTTGATAGCCGGCTACTTCATATACGGCAAATTCATCGAACGGATATTCGGGCCCAAACCCGAGTTGAAGACCCCCGCCATCACCATGGCGGACGGGGTGGACTATGTCCCCATGTCGGACAAGAAGGTCTACCTGGTTCAACTGCTCAACATCGCCGGCGTCGGCCCCATCTTCGGCCCCATCCTGGGTGCCCTCTATGGTCCGGTCGCCATGCTCTGGATCGTGTTCGGCTGCATCTTCGCCGGTGCGGTCCACGACTATTTCTCCGGCATGCTGTCGGTGCGCGCCAGGGGCTCCTCGGTGCCGACCGTGGTCGGTGAGCACCTGGGCACCGCCGCCAAGCACTTCATGAACCTCTTTGCCGTGGTGCTCCTGATGCTGGTGGGCGTGGTCTTCGTCCTGAGCCCGGCGGGCCTGCTCGCCAACCTCACCTCCACCGATCTGGTCTACTGGATTGCGGCCATCTTCGCCTACTACATCCTCGCGACCATCGTCCCCATCGACAAGATCATCGGTCGCTTCTACCCCATCTTCGGCGCGCTGCTGGTCTTCATGTCGGTCGGCCTCATCATCGGCCTCATCGTCTCCGGCAAGGGCTTCTACAACACCGGGATGGACTTCTCCAACCTGCACCCGACGGACCTGCCGCTCTGGCCGCTGCTGTTCATCACCATCGCCTGTGGTGCGGTCTCCGGTTTCCACGCCACCCAGTCCCCGCTGATGGCGCGCTGCATGCAGAACGAGAGCTCCGGTCGCTTCATCTTCTACGGCGCCATGATAGGGGAAGGGATCATCGCCCTCATCTGGTGCACCCTGGGTCTCTCCTTCTACGACAGCACCGAGGCACTCAACGCCACCCTGGCCAGCGGCGGCCCCTCTGCCGTGGTGCACGAAGTCTCCACCAGCCTGCTCGGTACCGTGGGCGGCATCCTGGCGATCCTCGGCGTGGTGATCCTGCCCATCACCTCCGGTGACACCGCGTTTCGCAGCGCCCGCCTCATCGTGGCGGACTTCCTGAACCTGACCCAGAAGCCCATGGCCAAGCGTCTGCTCATCGCCATCCCCATGTTCATCCTTGGCTTCATCATCTCCAAGGCAGAGTTCGGGGTGATCTGGCGCTACTTCGGCTGGGCCAACCAGACCACCGCCGTCATCATGCTGTGGGCTGCGGCCGCCTACCTCATCAAGGAAGGCAAGCTGCACTGGGTATGCACCATTCCCGCCATCTTCATGACCGCAGTGGTCATCACCTACCTGGCCAACGCCCCCATCGGTTTCGGCCTCGAGATGAATGTTTCCACCATCATCGGTCTGGTGAGCACCGCCCTCATCACCCTCGCCTTCCTGGTAAAATTCAGGCCCTCCCAACTGAGAGAGGCCAAGGAGAGCTGAGGCATCAGCTTCTCTTCATGACAAGAGGCCCGGCATTGCTGCCGGGCCTCTGCTTTTTGTGGTCACTCTCTGGCGGGGGGCTCGGCGGAATCGGGCGCCCGGGCCGGCGCCTGATACCACTGCTCCCTGGCCACCAGCACAGCCTGTTCCGGCTGGGCAATGAAGTTGGGGGACATGATCTGCACCCCGAACTCGTTGAAGACATCCTGAATATGGCCATGGAGCTCCGTCTTGACCACCGCAGGGAGTTCGCTTGCCTTCATCCTCACCTGCAACTCGTACTCCACATACCAATCCTGCAGATGCAACTGCCGCACCAGGGGAGCTTCATCCTGATTGAGCCGGGTGCAGCGCCGCGCGGCCAGCTCCAGCATGGCATGTACCTGACGCCAGGGGGTGTCATAACCGATGGTCACCTTGGTCAACAGGGCCACCCCCTTCTCGCCCGCCAGCCGTGTCAGGTTCACCACCTTGCCCCCCACCACCACTGCATTGGGCAGCGTGACCTCGTGATCCTGGCGCGTCACCAGCTTGGTCGAGAGGGCATTGAGCTCGCTCACCATCCCCTCCACCTCGCCGATCTGCACCAGATCCCCTGGCCGCAGTGCGCGGGAGTAAATGAGCACCAGGCCGCTCATGGCATGGTTCATGATACCGGCCGATCCCAGTGTCACCATCAGACCGAAGAAGACGCTGATCCCCTTGAAGGCATCGGAATCCGCACCCGGCAGATAGGGGTAGGCCACGGTCAGGGCAAACAGCCAGATCACCACTGACAGCAGTCGCCGGGTGGCGCCTATGGTCTCGGCGTGCAAACCCTGCACCCGAAACTGGCCACGCTCGATGCGGTCGAAGAGGATGGCCAGCATCTTGATGAAGAAACGGGTGATGACCACGATAAGCAGCACGGTTACCAGACCGGGCATGGCGGCAATCATGCCCTCCAGCATGTCGCCACACAGGGCAAACAGGGATTCCCCAAGCTGATAGCTCCAGGCCCGGGTCTGGGGGAACAGGCCGAGCACATAGGTCAGCCAGCCATAGGTGAGCATGAAGATGAGCAGCAGCGTGATGAGGCCGAGCAAGCGGACCTCGACATTCCCGGTGACCTGGCGCCAGGAGTGGGGGACCAGCCCCTTCTGCAGCAACAGGCGGTTGGCCAGCCACTTTCTGACTCGCCGATGCCCCCGCTGCAACAGCCAGATGAGGCCGAAGAAGATCAGGCTGACCACCACCGCCAAGCCGGCGGCTCTGAGCAAATAGGGGGTCGAGTGCAGCTCGAGATACTTGATGCGCACGCCGTCGAGCCGATGCAGGACACGTTCGGCCGCCTGATCCAGGGTCAGCTCGTCGAATTCATCAAGGTCCCCTTCCAGCAGCACCAGAATGCGCTTGCCATTGACCAGAAACTCCCGGCTCTCCTGGCCGTGTCGACTGCCTTTCGTCACGGCCACAGGCGTCATGAGGTCGCTTGGCTCCATCCGCTGAACTCGCTCATGGGCCAGCCGTACCCTGGCCGCCCCATCCAGGTTGCCATATTTAGCCGTCAGCATGACGATGGGTTCATGAAGCAGGACCAGGGTCTGTGCCAACTCCTGCTCATTGGGCTCCATTCTGGGTTCGGCGGTCCAGCCGAGGCGGGACCACAACAGGCAGATCAGCAACAGGCCAAGCCGCCATCCTTTGCCACTGCACCATTCGTTCATCAGGTTCACCTCTCACCTTGCCCGGGCATCCATTGCTGCTTGATTTTATCTAACCAAATCAATTTTGTGTGTTAAATGAGCAACCGATGAACCATGCCTGTACCGCCACACCAACTCTCCGATTGCAGACTTGCACCGACGGCATATGCTGTCATTATTGCCGAAGCCTCGACTCGACAATCGAAGCATTGTTAGCGACTCAGACGGGAGAAATCGATGGTACTTGACTACATTGCCCTGGGGATCCTGGTGTTTGTCGTCTTGGTCATGTTCTATGGCATTATCGTCATTCACGATATTCCATATGAAATTGCCAAGCACCGTAATCACCCCCACCAGGACGCCATTCACGTGGCAGGCTGGGTCAGCCTGTTCACCCTGCACGTGCTCTGGCCCTTCCTCTGGATCTGGGCCACGATTTATCGCCCCGATCGCGGCTGGGGCTTCTCGCAACGCCTACAACATGACGAAACAGAGATCAGCGCACTCAAAGAGGAGCTGGCCGCACTGCAGGCTCGCATGGCCACGCTCGAACAGACCGACAAATAGGTAACGCCCCATGGACCTGCTACTTATTCTCACCTATACGGCCCTCTGCATAGGTATTTTCAAGATCTTCAAGATCCCGCTCAACAAGTGGACCGTGCCGACCGCCGTGCTGGGTGGCGTCATCATCATCGGCACACTCATCATGCTGATGAACTACAACCACCCCTATTCCGAGCTGGCTCGCAACTATTATGTCTCCACCCCGGTCGTGCCCCTGGTCAAGGGACGAGTCACCGACGTCCCGGTCAAGCCCAACCAACCGGTCAAGAAAGGGGATGTGCTGTTTCGCATCGACGCTGAGCCCTTCCAGGAGAAGGTCGCCAGCCTGACGGCGCGCCTCGCCTCCAACACCGATTTTCTGAAGGCTCTGGACGCCCGCCTGCGCTCCGCCAGCCTGGACAGGGATCGCGCCCAGGAGCTGATGCGACGGGGCATCGGCAAACAGCGCGACCTCGACGTCACCCAGGCCAACGTGGATGACATCGTCGCCCAGATAGATCAGCAAAAAGCGACCCTCAATGACCTGAGTGCCCAGCTCAACATCGCCAAGTACGATCTGGAGCAGACCGTGGTCTACGCCCCGAGTGACGGTCATGTCGTGCAACTGGCATTGCGCCCGGGCATGATTGCCGCCCCCTTCATGTTCCGCCCCGTGATGACCTTCATTCATGAAGATGCCAATGCCTATGTCGGCTGGTTCTGGCAGAACAGCATGCAGCGGCTCAAGGCGGGTGACGAGGCCGAAGTCGTGCTCGACGGCATCCCGGGTCGCATCTTCAAGGCCAAGGTGCAGTCCGTTATCCCGGCCATGGCACCGGGCAACATCCAGGCACAGGCAGGTCTTATCGATCAGACTTCGGCTCAGGTACCGGGTCGCCTGCCCATCGTGCTCGAGATCACCGATCCCGAGTGGGCAAACTACCAGGTGATCGCGGGCTCCAGCGGTCAGGCCGCCATCTATACCGAGCACTTCCACCACGTGGCCATCATGCGCAAGATCCTGATGCGCATGGGTAGCTGGCTCAACTACCTGTTCCCCTTCCACTGAGGTCCCTGACCTGCACGGGCCGGCATCTTGCCGGCCCGCTTCCTGTCAGCACGCCCCCCTCACTGCATTTTCCCTGCAAGATCCCTATAATGGCGCCACCTTGCGCCACAACCGTTCCCCATGTTCGTTCTCAGACCCTATCAAACCGACGCGGTCAACGCCGTCATCAGCCACTTTCGCAAACACCCGGATCCCGCCGTGGTGGTGCTGCCCACCGGGGCCGGCAAGAGCCTGGTGATCGCCGAGCTGGCCCGCAAGGCCCGTGGCCGGGTGCTGGTGCTAGCTCACGTCAAGGAGCTGGTGGAACAGAACCACGCCAAGTACGAGGCCTGGGGACTCCGGGCCGACATCTTCGCCGCCGGGCTGGATCGGAAGGAGGCGAGCGCCCAGGTGGTGTTTGGCTCGGTGCAGTCGGTGGCGCGCAATCTGGATGCCTTCGACGGGGCTTTTTCGCTGCTCATCATCGACGAGTGCCACCGGGTCTCGCTCGATGACGACAGCCAATACCATCAGGTGATCGAGCATCTCAAGGCCGCCAATCCGGCCCTCAAGATCCTCGGGCTCACCGCCACCCCCTATCGGCTGGGGCTGGGCTGGATCTACCGGCGCCACTACCACGGCATGGTCAAGAGCCACGGCGAGCGGCTGTTCGGTGACTGCGTGTTCGAACTGCCCCTGCGCTTCATGGTGAAAAACGGCTACCTGACCCCGCCGCGCCTGGTGGACGCCCCCATCGTCCACTACGACTTCAGCAAGCTGGTGCCGCGGGAAAACGGCCTGTTCAGCGAGGCGCAGCTCAACGGCGAGATCAAGCGACAGGAGCGGGTCACCCCCCATATCCTTAGCCAGGTGCTGGAGTATGCGGCCGACCGGCAGGGGGTGATGATCTTCGCCGCCACCGTCGAGCATGCCCGGGAAATTCATGACCTGCTCGGTGCCAGAGACCAGCAGGCCGCCCTCGTCACCGGCGAGACGCCGGGACCGGAGCGCGACGCTCTAATCAGTGCCTTCAAGGCGCGCGAGCTCAAGTTTCTGGTCAACGTGGCAGTGCTCACCACCGGCTTCGATGCCCCCCACGTCGACCTCATCGTGATGCTGCGCCCCACCGAATCGGTGTCGCTCTATCAGCAGATTGTGGGACGGGGCCTGCGCCTCTCACCCGGCAAGAGCGATTGCCTGGTGCTCGACTACGCAGGCAACAACTTCAACCTGTTTGCCCCCGAAGTGGGGGAACCCAGGCCCCACGCCGGCACCGAGCCGGTTCAGGTGCCCTGCCCCGCCTGCGGCTTTGCCAACACTTTCTGGGGCAAGACCGACGAGGATGGCAAGGTGGTCGAACACTACGGCCGCCGCTGTCAGGGACTGTTTGAAGATGACGAGGGCAACCGCGAGGAGTGCGACTACCGCTTTCGCGCCAAGATCTGCCCAGGTTGCGGTGCTGAAAACGACATCGCCGCCCGCCGCTGCCAAAGCTGTGACCAGCTGCTGGTGGACCCTGACGACAAGCTCAAGGAGGCCCTCAATCTCAAGGACTGCATGGTGATCCGCTGCGCCGGTTTGATCCTGAGCCCTGGGCGCGGCAAGCAGGGGGAGCGGCTGGAGGTGACCTACCACGACGAGGATGGCCTGACCCTGACGGAGTACTTCCCCTTTCACTCCCGGGGTGCACAGCGCTTGTTTCAACAACGCTTTGTGCGTCATCATTGGCCCGCCCCGGGCCTGGAGCCCGAATTCACTACCCTGGCGAGCGTGATGCTCGCGGCAGACCAGTTCCGTCACCCGGATTTCGTCATCGCCCGCAAGTCGGGACGCTTCTGGCAGGTGAAGGAAAAAATATTCGATTACGAGGGGCGTTACCGGACTGCCAACGCCCCGGCCTGACCCCATGGCAGGCGATACCCGGCAGTCACCCGGTTTGATTATCGGGGCGGTTTCTGATGCCGCCCTTTCGTTCAGTTAGAGGATCCTATGCAGCGGCTGTTGATTGGTTTTTGTGCTCTCTTTTCTCTGGCGGTCCAGGCCGCCCCGCTGACCCCGCCCAAGGGGGGCCAGTACGCCGTCATCGTACAGGGTAACAACGGGGTGGAATTTGCCCGTCACGCCGATGACATGATAGCCCCCGCCTCCACCATGAAGGTGCTCACCGCGCTCGCCGCCCGCCTCGAACTCGGTGCCGACTTCCGCTTCGCCACCGACATCCAGGCCCAGCCCGGCGCCAAACAGGGCACTACCATCAACGGCGACATCTGGATCAACTTCGTCGGCGACCCGACCCTGTCGCGCATGGATCTGGTTGCCCTGTTCAAACAGTTGGGCGTCACCCGCATTCAGGGCAACGTCTATGTCAACACCGGTGCCTACAACGGCTATGAGCGTGGCAACGGCTGGTCCTGGGGGGATCAGACCCTCTGTTTCGCCGCTCCCGTCTCCTCGGTCATCATCGACAAGAACTGCGCCTACGGCACCATCACCGCCACCCAGATTGGCAAGCCTGCGGTGGGCAACGTGGCCACCGGCGTGCCCATCGGCATCGGCGCCGACAACGTGGAGGTGATGAGCTATGGCGACATGGCGCGTCAGTTCTGTGCTCTGGAAGTAGACATGGCCAAGGGCAACTTCTACGAGCTCAAGGGCTGCATCACCCCGAACAAGGAGCCACAAGGGCTGCGCTTTGCCATCCATGACGTGGAGGCCTGGGGCTGGGACAACATCCGCTGGGCCATGAACCGCGCCGGGATCAGCCACGACGGCCTGCTGCGGGTCACCCATCAGGCCCCTGTCGGTGCCCAGACCCTGGCGACCCACTACTCTGTCTCCCTGCCGGTGATGCTCGCCAAGATGTTGAAAAAGTCCGACAACCTCTACGCCGATACCTTCCTCAAAACCGTGGGGCGTCACTACTACAACAAGCCGGGCAGCTATCGCAGCGGCACCATGGCGGTGCGCGCCATCCTGACCAAGCACGGCATTGACCTTGGCAACGCCACCCTGGCCGACGGCTCCGGCCTCTCCGCCCACAATCTCATCAGCGCGCGCCAGATGTTGTCGGTGCTTAACTTCATCCAGAAGAACGATGCCGAGCTCGACTTCATCAAGCTGCTGCCAAGCTCCCAGGTGGACGGCACCCTGGCCTGGCGCCGCAGCGTCACCGCCCCCATGATGAAGAACAAGGTGCACGCCAAGACGGGCACCATCACCGGCACCTCGAACCTCGCCGGCTTCATCGACACCGCAAGTGGCCAGCGCAAGGCCTTCGTGATGTTCCAGCGCGGCCTGTCGCAAGACCCCGCCACCCACGAGCGCTATCGCGCCAGCAAGGCCCCCTGGCCCTGGACCGTCTTCGAAAAAGGCGTGCTGGAGAGCATCTACCAGCAGCAGCCCATCCAGATCGCCGAGCAGTGATGAACGATATAGGTGGCCTTGCCAGCAAGGCGGCCCCCATTCCCCGACCTTGGCGCGAGACAGGGGCTCTGGAGCCTTCATCAGCAATGGGCGCAATCGGGGGTGGCGAACGGACGCATCGCTATTTTCGGCTTTGACTGGCACGGCGGCGGGGCTATGCTGTGCCCAGCCTCATCTCAATGGCCTTCTTCAACGGCTTGTTTAATGGAGAGAAAAGATGTTTGTAGAGATTTTTGGTCGTCCCGGTTGCCCCTATTGCGTGCGTGCCAAGCAGATTGCCGAGCAACTGACCGAGGAGCGCGATGACTTCGAGTTCCGCTACGTGGATATCAACGTGGCCGGGCTGACCAAGGACGATCTCGCCGCCAAGGCGGGCAAGCCGGTCACCACTGTGCCGCAGATCTTCCTGGATGAGCAGCACATCGGCGGCTGCACCGATTTTGAGGCCTATGCCAGAGCCAATCTGGGTCTGTAAGCCCCGACACCATGAAAAAAGGCGCCTCTGGCGCCTTTTTTCATGTCGCCAAGCCTGCCTCAGGCCACCGGCGTGAAGCGGCTCACCACCTGTCCCTGATGTTCAATCCACTCCATGAACATGGCGACGGGGCGGGCATAGACCTGACCATCCTGTTCGGATTGATAGATCACCAGCTGCTCCTGGGTTTCGGTGTGCAAGGCCAGGGCAAGAACCTGGTAATAGCCCCCCTTGAAATGGCGGTAGCGACCGGTGGCGGGTGCCTGCATGAGTGAACCTCGAGAGCGGGAAGATGAGCCCCTGTGCCTGCGTGCTCCCCTGGCAGACCGACGGGTCGGGGCCTTTTTTACCCCAGCCAATCGTGCCAGATGGGGGAGATATTTCAATACACTCATGTTGCTTTATGAATCTGCCCCTCATCTTTCACTGATCTACCAAAGAGAGGCAAACGATCATGCTGAATTTAACATTTCAACAACCCTGTTTCAGGGGTAAATATCAGGGATTTATTCCATAAATTAGATTGTTCTAGCATTCAATTCTGTGAAGAATAGGGGCAGAGAAATTTGATACTAAAAACAGCTTTTCTGCCAACGCGCCCCACGGGGAAGGAATCACGCTCACCATGTTCACTATCGACAAGTCGCACAAGCTCGACGATGTCTGCTATGACATCCGCGGCCCGGTGCACAAAGAAGCTCGCCGTCTCGAAGACGAAGGTCACCGCATCATCAAGCTCAACATCGGCAATCCGGCCCCGTTTGGCTTCGAAGCACCGGAGGAGATCATCAAGGATGTGATCCTCAACATGCCCCAGAGCCAGGGCTACTGCGACTCCAAGGGGCTCTTCTCCGCCCGCAAGGCGGTGATGCAGTACTACCAGCAAAAAGGGATGCGCAAGGTCGACATCGACGACATCTACATCGGCAATGGTGCGAGCGAGCTCATCGTGATGGCGATGCAGGCGCTGCTCAACAACGGCGACGAGATGCTGGTGCCCTCCCCCGACTACCCGCTCTGGACCGCGGCCGTCACCCTCTCCGGTGGCCATGCGGTGCACTACCGTTGCGACGAAGGGGCTGACTGGTATCCGGATCTCGACGACATCCGCGCCCGCATCACCCCGCGCACCCGCGGCCTGGTGCTGATCAACCCCAACAACCCGACCGGCGCCGTCTACGGCAGCGAGTTCCTGCTGGAGGTGATCGAGATCGCCCGCCAGCACAACCTCATCATTTTCGCCGACGAAATTTACGACAAGATCCTCTACGACGACATCTCCCACACCAGCGTCTGCACCCTGTGCGACGATGTCATGGTGGTGACCTTCAACGGCCTCTCCAAGGCCTACCGCGCCTGTGGCTTCCGCCAGGGCTGGATGGTCATCACCGGTCCCAAGGGTCGCGCCAAGGGCTACATCGAGGGGCTGGAGATGCTGGCCTCCATGCGGCTGTGTGCCAACGTGCCCATGCAGCACGCCATCCAGACCGCCCTTGGGGGCTACCAGAGCATCAACGAGCTGATCCTGCCGGGGGGCCGCCTGCGTCGCCAGCGGGACAAAGCCTGGGAGCTTTTGAATGAGATCCCCGGTGTCTCCTGCGTCAAGCCCAAGGGGGCGCTCTACATGTTCCCGCGCCTCGACCCCAAGGTGTACGACATCCGCGATGACCAGAAGATGGTGTTCGATCTGCTGCAGCAGGAGAAGCTCCTGCTGGTGCAAGGTACCGGCTTCAACTGGCCTGCACCGGATCACTTCCGCCTGGTGTTCCTGCCCCGGGAAGAGGAGCTGGAAGAGGCTATCGGCCGTCTCGCCCGCTTCCTCAAGGGCTACAAGCAGTAAGCAAGGCTCATGAAAAAGGCTCCCGCGGGAGCCTTTTTGTTGTCTGTCGTTTTCTATCCGCGCCATCAGCCGTGCAGCAGAGCCCCGGCCACCAGTACCACCATGGTGATGAGAGCCGCCCCGATGATGAAGGGCAGCACCCAGCGCACGAAGCGATCGTAGGGGATCCTGGCGAGCGCCAGCCCCGCCACCAGGTGAGCGGCGGTGGGGGCGAACAGGTTGATCCAGCCGGAGGCGGACTGATAGGCGGTGATCACCAGATCCCGCGAGATGCCGGAGAAGTCCGCCAGCGGCCCCATCAACGGCATGGAGACGGTCGCAAGCCCCGAGGTGGAGGGAATGAAGAAGCTCAGGATGATGTGCACCAGATAGGCCATCAGGATGAAGACCGACGACGACAGCCCGCTCACCAGTCCCTCGGCCCAGTGCAGTATGGTGTCGATGATGACGCCGTGCTCCATCACCACATAGATGCCGTGCGCCACCGCCACCACCAGGGCAACCCCGATGAGATCCCGCGCCCCGTTGAGGAAGGTCGCCACGTAGTTGGACTCCGGCATCCGGTTGATGAGGGCAATCAGGATGGAGGCGCTGAAGAAGAGGGTGGAGAGCTCGTCAAACCACCAGCCCAGGGTGGGCAACAGATCGATGCCCAGATCCGACCAGGGCACCACCGCATAGATCATCAGCAGGAAGGTGCCGAAGAAGACCAGCATGGTGAGCTTCTGCTTGCCGCTGAAGGCGAGGTTGCCGCTCTTCATCTGGGAGAACTCGTCGTCATAAACGATATCAGCCAGCACGGAGCGGGACTTGTCCTGCTGCACCTGCCTGGCGTAGCGCATCACGAACCAGGAGGCGAAGATCACCAGCAGCAGCCACTGGATGACCGTAGCCCTATCCCCTCACCGATGGGGATACCCGCGAAACCGGAGGCGATGCCGGTGGCAAACGGATTGACGGTGGAGGCGAGCACCCCGACCCCGGAGCCGAGCAGGATGATCCCGGCCGCCACAATGCGATCGAAGCCCGCCGCCATCATCACCGGCACGATGAGTGCCCAGAAGGCCACCGTCTCCTCCGCCATGCCGAAGGTGGAGCCACCCAGGGCGAACAGGGCGATCAGCACCGGGATGAGCAGCCGCTCGCGCCCGGCGAAGGTACGCACTATGGCCCCGACCCCGGCATCCAGCGCACCGCTCTGCATGGTCACCGCCAGAAAGCCGCCGATGATGAGTACGAACAGTGCTACGTCCGCCGCCTTGTGAAAGCCCTGGATGGGCGCCTTGAGCACATCGAATACCCCCTGGGGTTGGGAAGGGAGCTCGGTGTAACTGCCGGGTACCGGCAGCAGTCGCTCGTCACCGCTGTAGTCGGCCACGGCCGCTGCCGCCACCGGCTGCTGGGTCTTGGCCGTCACATAGTTGTATTTGCCCGCCGGCAGCACCCAGGTGAGGGCCGCCATCAGGGCGATGATGATGAAAAGCAGGGTATAAACCGTCGGGAGCTGGCGCTTCTTGGGCGCCTCATGGGATGTGGTCATGACTTTCGTACCTCGGCGGTGCCGTCTGTGATCCGGACAGCGCAAGCCTAGCGGGTTTGTTCGGGGAAAAAGGTGATCGCGGATAATAAACCTGAGGCAACAGGTTGAGTCTGCTGCAAAAAAACAGGGCCCCGCAGGGCCCTGTCTGTGCTGGTGACCGACTTACAGCTCGACCACGTCGAATTGCACGTCCGGATTCACGTCCGCATCGTAGTCCACCTCGTCCAGACCGAAACCGAACAGGCGCAGGAACTCCTGCTTGTAGCCGGTGTAGTCGGTCAGTTCACTGAGGTTCTCGGTGGTGATGGAGGGCCAGAGATCACGGCAGGTCTGCTGCACGTCTTCACGCAGTTCCCAGTCATCCATGCGGATGCGTGCCTGCTCGTCCAGCGCCATGTCGGCGCCGTACAGGCGGGTGCGCATCATGCGGTCCACCTGCTCCATGCAACCCTCGTGGATGCCCTTCTCCTTCATGATCTTGAAGGCCATGGAGATGTAGAGCGGCATCACGGGAATGGCAGAGGAGGCCTGGGTCACAACGGATTTGAGGACGGCCACGTGGGCGGTCCCCCCCTTGGCGGCCAGATCGCCACGGATCGCGGTGGCGGCACGGTCCAGATCTTCCTTGGCTCGGCCCAGGGTACCATGCCAGTAGATTGGCCAGGTCAGGTCGGTACCGATGTAGGAGTAGGCCACGGACTTGGCACCGTCAGCCAGCACACCCGCATCGCGCAGAGCCGCCATCCACAGTTCCCAGTCCTGGCCGCCCATGACGGTGATGGTGCTCTGGATCTCTTCCTCATTCGCCGGCTCGACGGTGGCGGTGATGATCTGATCCTTGTTGGTGTCGATGGCGGTGGAGGTGTAGACCTCGCCGATGGGTTTGAGGGCGGAGCGCACCACTTCGCCGGTGTCCGGCAGCTTGCGCACCGGAGAGGCCAGGGAGTAGACCACCAGATCGATTTGACCCAGATCCTGCTTGATGAGCTCGATCACCTTGGCACGGCACTCGTGGGAGAAGGCATCGCCATTGATGCTCTTGGCGTAGAGGCCGGCCTCTTTGGCGGCCTTGTCGAAGGCGGCGGAGTTGTACCAGCCGGCGGAGCCCGTCTTGGTCTCGGAGCTCGGCTTTTCGAAGAAGACACCGATGGTGGCAGCTCCGCTGCCGAAGGCTGCGGCAATGCGGGAGGCCAGACCATAGCCGGTGGAAGCGCCGATCACCAGCACCTTCTTGGGGCCATTCTCGATGGCGCCCTTGGCTTGGGTGTAAGCGATCTGGCGACGAACATTGGCTTCACAACCAACCGGGTGGGTGGTGGTGCAGATAAAGCCGCGAACCTTGGGTTTGATGATCATGTGTTGTCTCTTATCCGTTTGATGGATGAAATCGGGGCATAAGATACCTCATTGCGGCCCGTTATGGTGCTCTGATGTGTTGAACTGCGGTGTAGCCCGCCGCGAAAAATGAAAAACACTTCTGGGTAAAACGATAAACAGAGCTCGGCCGCATTTATCAAACTCGGTGAATCAGAAGCCACCAAGTTTGAAAGACGCTTAACAGGGGTTTAAACCTCGATTTCATAGGTGGGTAAATCAGGGGCGGGCCCTATGATAGCACCACTCTGATAGAACGCCTTCTGGCCGATGGCCACCCCTCCCCCTCGCACGATCACCACGCCCCCGCCTGGGGTCTCCAGCGTGGTGCTGGTGCCCGTCGTTGCGGTGACGGTACCGACCAGCAACGGGTCGGCACCGGGTATCAGTGCCTGGAACTGCTTGAACAGGTTCATACAAATCGCTCCACACTCAGTTGCTGGCGAACCGTAATGGCTCGGCCCTGCATTCCAGCCGCGACCCTGACCCCTCGGTTAAAGCCCTTCCAGCCATCGACCGCCAGCAACGCCCCGGGCAAGATGAGCCCGGTGTCGCTTGAGAGCGGCAGTTCGATGGTCTGGGTGCGCCTCGGCATGGTCTTGGCCAGCCCCACCACACCTTGGGCGCGAGCTGCCACCACATCGCACACCAGCGGGTGGGTGATGGCCGGAGCCTGCCGATCCCCTGCCGTGCCTTGGCGCAGCACCCGGGCATTGATGCCCTGATGGCCACCGCTGACATAGATGCCGTTCGCCACCTGCCCCGGCTGGAAGTCGCTGCCCAGCGTCGTGATGATGGCGCGGGGGATGGCCACGTCTGCCAGCGCCCCGTCGAGCTGCCAGGGTACGGTCGGATAGCGCGGCTTGATGACCAGGTGCCGATCGCGCTGGTGCGGCAGCACGAACCCGCCCGCCGCCTCTGCCAGGTACTTGATCGCCTCGATGGGGGTCTGGCTCTCCAGACTAAAGAAGCCGCCAGGTACCAGCCAATCCGGCGCCTGCCAGTCCAGGCTCCAGCCGAACGGCAGCAGCGCCTCCGCGAGCTGGGCCATGGTAGCAGCCCCGCTCTCACTCACTGCCAGGGGTAACACGTGGGTTGGCGACAGGTAGGCTGTGCGCGAGCGCCCTGTCAGGGTCGCCGACTCGCGGCCAAAGCTCTGGCTCGACTGCCAGCCATCGCACACGCAATCCCACTGCTGGCCGTTGACATGGATGCTTACCTCCTCCTCGTCCGTCATTTCGGCCGCCGCGATGCGCGGGATCTGGGACGTGAACTGCCAGGCCCAGGAGTCGGTATCGAGTTCGATGCTCAGCGAGGTGGCGGGAATGTCGAGCCCGTCCCTGACTCGCACTATCTGTGCTGCGTTGCTCACCAGGTAAACCCTCCGGGTTGGAATAACGATGTGGGCCTGCCCGAACCAGACAAACTCCAGGGAGGCATCCCCCCGGGGTCGGCCAAATACCAGCGCCTTGGTGCGCTTGTCCGGCCGCTCCGGCTTGATGGGCGGCTTGGGGGGCGGGCTGGTCCCCCAGGGGGGCTGCATCGCCTCCTCCCACCGCTCCAGCCAGCCCTTGAGCAGGGGCAGGCCCAACTGCCACTGCTGGCCGCCCAGGGTGAACCCTTGCGGGGCCCCCTGCTGCCAGCTGCCTGGCTGCCACACCTTGTCCTGGCGCGGCGGGTGGTGATACTCGTTCACCTGCCAGCGGCTGACCGGGGCCCCCTCGACCCAGAGCGAGCGGGTGACGACATGACCAGGCGGCAGGCTGTCGAACCCCTGGCCATGGCTCGTGCCAAGCGGCAGGGCCTCGTCAAACAGCCCCCGTACCGGCTCATGGTGGCGGGGCATCTGGTCGCTGAGATCCACCACCACCGCCATCAGCGGGCCGGCCTCCTGCCAGTCAGCCTGACAGGTCGCGGGTGTCATGGCGGGCCGTTGCCAGTCGTCGGCCACCGCCGTGGTCACCAGGGCGGCACGGTCCCAGTCCCCCGCGCTGGTGTGGCTGGGGCCCCTGAACACGTTGATGTCATAGCCAGCCTCGAAGTCGTGCAGCGCCGCCTGGGGGGTACTGGCCAGGGTGGCCTCGATGACCACGGTGGCGCTGACGGTGGCCACCGGCGCCGCCGGTTCGGCGGTCAGGTGGCCGGGGTGAACCAGCCCGGCCGAGACGCCAGACACCGGCGCGGTACTCTGCCCCAGCAGCACGGCGGGCAGCACCAGCCCCGGCGAGCAGGCCAGGCTGGGCGGCAGGCTGGTGCCCTGCAATACCGCGACATAGCGCACCACCAGGAGCGGGTTCAGCTCCAGGGCAGCGCTGTGCTTGCGGGCCTTGCGCAGTTCAAGCCGGGCGTCGGTTCTGGCCATGCTGACCTCGTGGCTCAGGGGGAGCGGTTAGGGTTCGGTGCTTATGGTTCTGTGATGGTGGCGCTGTTGATGCGCACCATGGCGCCGGTAAACAACTCGGTGGCGGGGATCTCGATGTCGGCTCCGCTCTCCGGTGGCCCCACGTCGAGATCCGCCACAAAGCCCCCGTCCCGGTTGGCGATGCGTCCCCAGGCATGGATCCCGCTGGCGGTCGCCATCTGCTCGGCCAGGGGTTTGAGGGTCAGCACCCCACCCGTCACGCTCTGGGCGCAGGGGTGGGGGAACTGCAGCGCCACCAATAGCACCTGGTCGGTGATGGCGGCGGCCGGGGCGGGTCTCGGTCCGGTGTAGATCTTGAGGGTCGCGGTCCCGGCGCTGCCCTCGTCGATGGCGGCCGCCAGCAGCTGGGCGCGACTGGTGCGCAGGGTGTCAGAGAAAACGAGCATATCAACCTCCGCAGGTAGTGCAGCCCGGTCAGACCAGGCCAACCCCCTCACCGGGGGCATAGGGGGTGGGGAGCTGATAGTCGGCCGCCACCGCGTTGTAATCGGCGGGGCCGAACGCGGGATCGTCCTGGGCGACCAGCATGTAACGGCGGTTGAGCCAGAGGCTGTCGAACCGGTACTTGCCATCACTGGCCCGGCTCATGGTCTCGGCGACCAGATCCCCCGACTGGGTGAAGCAGAGCACCCGGCGCCGGACTCCCTCCCCGTCGATGGTGACGGTGCTCTCGATGTAGCCCATAAAGCGGGAACGGCCATCTGGTGTCACCATCATCAATCCATCGTAAGCCCCCAGGACGGGGCCGCATGTGAGCTGCAGATACCTTGTTAGCGGAGGCGATGCCTCGGCCGGGGTTTCTTGGTTGCCCCACACCAGCCCATGACCAACGACCGCAAAGGGATATAGCGGGTCCATTGCTACCTCCAGGGGCCGGTAATATCAAAGCCCACCAAGGTGGCGATGAATGAGCCGTTGATATTGGCGTTATAACTCGCACGGATAAAGCGCACCCCTTTCCCTCCCAGCAACGGCAGCGAGCTGAACGTCTTGCTGTCGTAGTCGGAAATGTCGCCATACGGGTTGATGAGCCCCGGCAATGAACCGCGCAGGGTATTGCCGCTTTCCAACACCATGGTGGGCTCCTTGGCCAGATAAAAGCCGTTGTCGGCGGGGTTGGGCACAGCAAAGCCACTCCCCATCCTTGAGAAGAGACCCAGGGTTTGCCAGCTCACGGCGCCAAAAAGCTGGCTATGTGGCCTGGCCAAGGTGCGCTGGCTCGTTACGCCATGAGTGAGAAAGTCATTAAGGGTGTTATTGGGGGAGTAATTCCCTGGTCCTGACCAACTGAGACCACTGGTGGCACCGATGGCATTCGGGATCCCCCCAAGCACTGCGTGATAGCGATCCCCCGGTCTGACCGAATTGATATACCCGGCAGGGAGGCAAGCGCGGCCATTTCGCCCAGTGAATGCAGGGATGAAATAAAAAAACAGGTTATCCCCGATAAAATCCCAGCGACCATCAGAGTAACGTTTGGTCGCAGGCCATACTTGCATGCTGATTTGGGTGTAGGTAGTCAGATCCTGTACATCCTCGACCATGCTGACCTTGGCGAAGTAATAGTTCAGGGTCGCATTCGTCCAGCCGCTGAACGCGGTGTTGTCAATGTGGTAGCAGACCGGGTATTGATCCACCGACTCCGGGCTGCGGATGATCATGGTCTGGCCGTCAGCGCTTTCTGCCAGCAGCGTCCAGCCCAGCCCCGGGATCTTGATGCTGATGGTCCCAGTGGCATTACTGCCCGGGTTGCCCCCATCCAGCTCGAACCAGACCTTGGTCGCATTCACCTGCTTGACCCGATGCTCGCCATTGTAGGCGGCCGGGGTAGCACCGCTGATGGCGATCACCGATTCAGGCAGATAGCTGTGCCCGCTGTCGATGGTGGCCACCGCGCACCCCATGGCGGCATCCCATGCCAGGCTGCTGACCGTCAGATTGCCAAACCCCGTGATGAGACACGCCTTGAGCAAGGCACAAAGGGCCCCGGCGCTGGTGTCCCCCAGGCTAGGCGCTCCCTGCATTTGACTCGCATACCATTTCACCGGAAAAGCCATGGTGTTCTCCTGATTGGTTGGGGTGGGGCAGATTGCCCCACCCGGTTAACGGTTGACGTTGCCGCGCAGCTGCAGCTCGAACTTGTCGGTCTCTTGCGCCGCCACCGACTGCAGGATGGTGCGGATCACCCAGAGCGGATAGGCCGCCGCCTGGGTGGTGAAGCGCAGCACGTTGCCGCTCGACCAACCCGCCCCCCAGCCACGGTGATCCAGCCTGAAATAGGGCTGGCCGTTGTTGGGGTTGATAGGGGCCAAGTCGGTGTTCACGTCCCCCACCGCGATCTGGCCCACATGCTCCCCGACCAGCACAAAGGTGGTGCTGGAGTTGAAGATGATGGCCCAGCGCTCCTGCAGGGTGGCGCGGTTGGTGACCAGGATCGGGTAGTCGGTGTCGTTGTACTGCGCCGTGGACTGGTCGCCGATGAGGTAATCAGACCAGACATTGGTCCAACTCTTCTGATCGAACAGCCCGGTGTAACGCGCCCACAAGTCGCCGATGATGAGCGCACTCGATACCAGGGTGTCGGCGGCGTCATAGGCGTGGGACAAGGGCCTGGCCAGTCTGAGCCGGCCCGAGATCTCCACGTCGCTGACCAGGCTCATGTCCTCGATGCGGTGCACCACGTAGAGGGGTTCGGCGTAACCGGTCAGGTTCAAGGGGCTGGCAAGCGTCACCACGCCGCTGTCCAGGTTGACGCTGTAGAGCGCCTGGGCCAGCTGCTTGCCGTCCTTGTCCTCCACATGGGCATAAGCCAGCCGTTCGCGGCCGATGTTGAGCTGCTGCCCGGCACTGACCCCCATGGGGAAGGCGGCCTTGCGGGTGCTGTGCACCACCACGATGTTGCCGGTGCGGATGAACGGCACCCGGCCATCGGACGGCAGCCGCACCGGATCCAGCCCGATCAGGTCGGCATCGAGCGGCAGATAGCTGAACACCACGCAGTTGAACCGGATGGTGTCGGCCACCACGCTGAGCGGGCGCCAGATCTTGCCATCCTCCCCCACCTGCTCGGCGTCATACCAGGGCTGCCCCTCGTTGCCGGCGGCCGTGACCTTGCGGCCAAAGCGCACCCATACCACCCCGGTCTGGTAGTTCACCCGGCCATCCATGTCGGTGGTGGTGAAATAGCCGTCCCCGTCCGCCGTTGCCTCGATGCGCCGCCCGGTGGCGGTGTTGGCGCTGAGGTAGAGGCTGCCCGGGGCCACCGGGGCCCCGGGGGTGCGGAAGGTCACCGCATCCACCGACTGAACGCTGAACGAGGTGGCCAGGGACTGCAGCGACGGCTGGGCCCCCTGCCCTGCCGCCCAGTCGGCCAGCACCGCGACCCCGTTGCTGTAGTCGATGGTGCCCGCCTGGATGCCGGCACCGGTCTCAGGGTCCGGGTTGCGGTAGAGCAAGCCTTGGCGGTCTACATAGACCGCCCCCCCCAGGGTGAAGCGCATCGAGCCCTCCAGGATCGCCTCGGCATAGCCGGGGGTCACGTCGATGCGCAGCGCCTGGGCGGTCAGGGTGGCATTCTGCGCCAGGGCGCTGTTGTTGTTGCGGTAGGTCACATCGACCCAGCCCCCCTCGCCATCGGGGAAGGTGTAGGCGCTGTTGATGTACTGGAAGCCGGTCAGGGTCCAGCGCATGTCGGTGTACCAGGTGCCCGTCACCGGGTCCTGATGGCTGCCCGCCGGCACCCAGGCATAGGTCGGTTCTGGCAGCAGGGCGGTGCCGTCCGGCATGAAATGCAGGGTGCCGGCGCCGTAGTCGATGGCGCCCAGCACGTTGCCGCTGGCGTCTTTCAGGTTGCCCTGACCATCGTCCTGCAGCGTGATGATGGGGTCCTTCTTCTCGATGGAGAGGATCCGCTCATCGGCCGCCACGATGTTGTAAAGCGCGTTGAACTTCACCCGCACCGACCCCGGGGTGAGGTTGAGCGCCCCGCCGCCGTCACCGTCCAGGGTGATGGAGAGGTGCCCCACCTGGCCGGGGGTGCTGAGGCGCCCAGGCTCGATGTGGCGCTCGGTCACCGGTTCGCCATACTGGTACTGGGCCACGTACTCCTGGCCCAGTGCCGGCAGGGTGATGTGCTCCAGATCGATGATGCCCTCGGCATAGTCGATGGTGCCGGTGATGTCGCCCCGGATCCGCCCATCCCCCACCGCATCGTTGGCGGTCTTGCCAGCGCCCCAGGTCAGGATCAGGCTCTTGGGGGTGATGCCGGTGTGGGGCAGCTGCCAGGCGCTCTTGCTGATGCTGATGGCCTGGCCGCTGCGGTTGGTGTAGTTGACCGGGGTGGCCCAGCTGAACAGGATCGCCGTGTCCACGTCCGGCAGCGCCCCCAGGGTCAGCATGACCGAGCCGGTGGCCAGATTGACCACGCCGGACCCGTAGGACCTGTCGGCCCCGAACAGCTCGCCCCGGCCGTTGTCCTTCAAGTCGTACCATTTGCCTTGCGCCATGAACGACACCGTCAGGGTGCCCGGCGCCGGGGTCGGCTGCAGGGTAATGGTGTAGGCATAGCCCCGGTTGTTGGCCTTGATCTCGATCTGGGCCGTGTCGGCGATACGCGACGGGCGGGCCGCCGGCCAGAAACTGACGCTCTTGCTCGCGGTACCGTAGTTCGGGCACTGGGCGTTGAACTCCAGCTGGCCCCGGCCATAGTCGATGGCCCCCACCACAGACCCGGCGACAACCAGCTCGCCCCCCTTGTCGGTGATGGTGGCCGCGCCGATGGTGATGCTGAGCGTCCCCGGCTTGACGCCGGTGCCGAGGAACAGGCCCCGACTCGGGGCGATGCTGGCCACGGTCGAGAAGGTGACCAGGGCCTTACCGGAATCCACCAGGCTGGCCAGCTCGCCGGCGGCGGTCAGGTCCACCGCCGGGGTCTCGCTCCTGGCCGCCGGCACCAGCTGGGTGAAGATGGTCTTGGCCTTCACCTGCATGGCCCCGAACGCCGCATTTTCCGCGAGCTTGGTGGTGGCGAAGTAGTTGGCCGCATCGGCCACCACGGTCTCACGCAGGGCGGTCTTGAGGTTGGTCACCACATCATAGGGGGTCGGCTGCTCCCCCTCGAAGGTGTAGCGCAGCGGATCCGCCAGCTTGCAGGTCACCACGTTGCGGGTGAACTCGGGCACCCCGGGGATCTGGAACTTGGCCAGTTGCTGGGTCACCTCCAGAATGCGCACATACTGCTCGAACTCGCCGGCCTTGCCCTCGTTGCCGACCAGCACCAGGGTCTCCCCCACCTCCGGCAGGCGCACCTCGACGCGCTGGAAGAAGCGGATCGCCCGCTGCCCTTCCAGCTGGGTGTCGTACAGGAAGCCGCGCCACTTGGGCCCACGGGCCAGGTAGCGCTCCAGCACGTCACGGGCGGCGGCGCGGGTGTCGTGGTGGTCCTCGGTGCTCATCAGGCACAGACCCACGTTCGGGTCGCTCGGCGGCAGCAGCACCGTGGTGTTGGCGCCGTAATAGGTGTCGGTGTTGTCGGTCTGCACCGTCAAGAAGGCCTTGCGCAGGTTGACCACCCCATAGGCGCGGTCGAGATCGCTGATGTCGGGGAACAGGCTGTTGTGCTCGCCGCTGACGATCTCGTGGCCGGTTACCCGGCCGCCACCATCGGGGGTATCCGTCAGCCGCTGGCTGGCCAGCAGCTTGATGTCGCCGGAAAGAATGCTCATCGGATCACCTCGGTGAAGTTAAGGGTCAGGGCATAGGGCTCACCCGCCTCGGGGTCGGCCATCTCGATCAAGGGGGTGGCCACGATGCCGGGCCTGCGCCAGAACACCTCCCGCTGCAGTCCATCCAGCAGGGTCAGGGTCATCAGCTGGGCCACCTGGGCCTCCAGCGCCTTGAGTGCGAGCACGGTGGCACGGGGGCAATGGCCCACCAGGGTGATGGGGCGCCCTTCCGGTTTGGCCGTCTCCTCAACCAGGAGAGCGCCAGAGAGCGTCGGCGTGACCACTTGCTCGACGGGGGCCCAGTCGAACTCGTCGCGCCAGATGAGATCATCGGGCAGGTGCAGCCCGTTTAAGGTGACGTTCATGAGCGCAGTCCCTGCTGTTTAAGGAGGTTGATAAAGGCGGCGGCATTGGCCTCATCGGCCTGCACCTCAGCCTTGGCACCGTTCGATGCACGCAACTCGATGATGATCCGCTGGGGTTGCCCCTGGCTGAATGAGCTCTGGGGGATACTTGATGACCCGGCTTGGCTGGGGGCCGGTGTGGGCACCTGCGCCTTCTCTGATTCCTTGGCCTGGGCTTTGCTCAGCTCCTGCTGGAGCCTGGTGCGCATGGCCTCCATCTCCTTCTGGAACTTCTCGCCGTAATACTTGCTCCACTCGCTATAGGCGGGAATGTCCCTGACCTTCTGGCTGTAGCGGGCCAGCTCCTCTTCCACGCCGGCGAGGGTGTTGGCCAGGGCATCGGCATTGCCGCGCAGGTTGTTGATGTCCACGGTCTTGTAGAAGAAGGAGCCGGCGCCCACGCTGCGGGTCACCTCCCCCCGGCCACCGCCCGCACCGCCCCCGCCACCTGCCGAGGCCACGGCGTTGCCGGTCTGCTGCGCCTCATCCTGTACGCCGCGAAGGTTGGAGCGCATGGCATCGGTCGCACTCTTGGCCCGGGCGGCGGCGGTGTCGAAGCCATCGCCGATCGCCGCCACCGCCTGTTTGGCGTCACCGCTGCCCCCCTTCACCTTGCTCATTGCGTCGGCCGCGATGGCCATCGAGCGGGTGATGCCATCCCCGGTGAGCTGGCCCTGTTTGGCCATCGCCTGCATGCGCTCGATCACCGCGTCGATCTCGGCCTTGTTCTTCGCCTGGTTGAACGCCGCCGCCAGGTACTCCTCACAGGCCGCCGAACTGGAGCCGCTGTGCTGCACCAGGGTATCCAGGGCGCCGAGGGTCTCCTTGAAGCTCTCACCGATACGGCCATTGGCCCGCTCGAAGTCCAGCCCCAGGGTCTGGGCTGCCTTGCCCAGCGTGGCGGGGAGCTCTGCCGCCGTTTTCCTGGCCACGGCGTTGATCTCATCCAGGTAGTCGCGGGTCTGCTTGGCCTCGGTACCGAGCGCCTGCACGGCGGCGGCCCCCGCTCGCCAACTGCCGGTCGCCTCGTCGTAATGGATCTTGCCCTCGGCCACGGCCCTGTCCATGTCTTCCACACTGGTGATCGCAATGCCTAGCTGAGCCGAGAGCGCCGCCAGTTGGCCATTGAGCTGGGCCTGGGTCTGCGCACGGAGCGCCTGGGATTCTCGCAGCGCCAGCTCGGCCTGCATCCACTCCTTGAGGGCGGTGGCCAGGCGGATGATCTGGAATATCGACTCGACAGTGACGGCAGCCAGCAACCCCTTGATCGCCATCCCAAGGGCTTGCACCCCGATAGAGGCGGCGGCCGCCGCCGTCCCTGCCGTGGTCATGCCCCCCGCCGCCGTGGCCGTCGCCGCCGGCAGGGCGATGAACTGGCCATAGAGGCCGCGCAGATCGGCAATCCAGCCCGCGATTTTCAGGCCATACCAGGCCTGAGCCATCACCAGCAGGGCATCCCGCCAGGCATAGACGGTCTGGATGAAGGCCTTGATGGACTCCCCCAGAGAAACGATGCCATCGGAGAAGCGCTGGGCCCACGCCTGCAGACGGCCATCCTGGGCCATCAGGTCAAACTCACGGTTGAGGCTGGCCAGCTGATTCTTGAGCCAGGTCAGCGCCCCGTTCTCCGCCACCATGCGGTAGAACTTGGCCAGGTTGTCCTGGGTGTTGGAGATAAGCCCGGAGAGCAGGCTCATGTTGTTGGCGGCGGCCCCGCTCGACTGGGCCGCGATCTCGTTCATCAGCGCCTGGATGGTGTCCCGGCCGAGCTTGCCGGCTTCCGAGAGCTTCTGCAGCTCGGCGGTGTTCTTGCCGGTCACTTGTTCCAGCAGCTGCCACACCGGCACCCCGCGCTCGATCAGCTGCAGGATCTCCTCCCCCTGCAGCTTCTGCTTGGCCCAGGCCTGGCCGAGGGCCAGGGAGATACCCTGCACCTCCTCGAACCCGCCGCCGAGCTTGTAGGCCTGATCGACGATGCCCTGCATGGCGCCGTTCATGGGGTCGATGCCAAAGGCTTTCAGGCGCACGAAGACCTGGGTCACCTCGTCGAGCTGCAGCGGAGTGTTCTTGGCGAAGTCCTGGATCCAGGCGGAGGCCTCTTTGCCACCGGCAATCGACCCCATAACCGCCTTGAGCTGGACGCTAAGGCGCTCGGCCTGATCGCCGGTCTGGAACATGGCCATCAGCTGGGTGGTGAGGGTCTGGATCCCGAACCAGGTACCCGCCATCGCCACCAGGCGGCCGGTCAGGCTACCGATGGCCCCCTGGAACCCGCCAGCGCCTTGCCCCCCCTGCACCAGGGAACGCCCCAGCCGTTCGGTCTGGGCCGCGCTCTCGCGCAGTTCGCGCTGCAGCCGGCTCTGCTCCTGGGCGAGGTTGCGGGTATCGAGCCCGGCTTGACCGAGGGCGGTGTGTAGGCGGGTGTGGCTGGCAGCCTGGGCGACCAGCTGGCGCTCCAGTTGCTTGACCTCGGAGGCCAGCAGTCGTTCCTGGTCGGTGAGCTGGCGGGCGCTGCCTGCCGCCCCCTGCTGCTCGCGGCGCAGTTCGGCCAGTTTGTCCCGGGAGAGCACGGTGGCCAGTTCGAGCTGGGTCAGGGCGCGGCCGCTGGCCTCGAACTGGGCGATCAGGTCGCGCTGCTGAGTCAAGGTTTCCAGCGTCTGCGCCAGCCGCTCGGTCTCAGCGGCGGTATCGGTCGAGAGAGGCCCCAGCTCCTGCACCTGCCCCGCCAGCGCGGCCAGGTCCTCGCGACCGGTGACCTTGGCCGCCAGCTCCAGGGCGAGTTTGAGGGTGGAAGAGGTAGACATGGGGCATTCCGATCAGATTCAGATATGCCCTATGGTAAAGAAATGGCAGGATGTAAGGGTTTATGGCGAATTACTGAGACATATCACAGGAATGTCGTTCGCATTCGAGTACGCTTTGCAATTCTGACCAACAGCCTTAAGTTCCTTAAAATGTCCGTAACCATTTTAATGCGCCATTACTTATCCATCAGTCATCTATCAGCCGCAGCATTGTTTGCCAGACAATGTCATGACATTGAGTCTGATGCTATAGCAACGCCAATTGATAGTAATGAACGTAGGCAACATAACGCATATGCCGTTTCGTCCATAATTGTGTCAACTGCATTCCTTGAAGCAACAATAAACGAACTTTTTTCTGATTGTGCAGATGCACATACTACAGGGGGGATTGCAGCGCTGCCAGCCAAAGACATCATGGGGCGTCTTTGGAAAATTGGTGTACCTCGGACGGCTTCTTATACAATACTTGAGAAGTATGAAATAGCTCTGGAGTTGAATAATAAGCCAGTTATCGATAAAGGTTGTAATCCATACCAAGACGTCAAACTATTAGTAGAACTACGAAATGCACTTATCCACTACGAGCCAGAAACATTCGTTAGCTATAACGGAAATGAATCACCAAAGCTTCATAAGTTTGAGAAACGTTTGACAGGAAAGTTTAGTATTAATCCACTAACAGGCGTTGGTAACCCTTTTTACCCTGATAAGCTTCTTGGATCGGGTTGTGCTCTATGGGCTGTTAAGACTGCAGTTGCATTTACAGATGAATTCTTCAAGAGGCTGGATGTCCCCGCCAATTATGACCATATTCGCCCCATATTTTCTAAGTAACTAATCTCAGTTGTCAGAAAAACATGGGACATACTATCTGTGGATTTATGACTACATGTCATATTGAATTTATTACCCATACAAAAGAGAGAAAAATAAATTATGTCGCAAGTTGAAAGTAAGCCACTGCAGAAATTAAGAAACAGAATTGAACAAGAGAAACAGAATCTTCAGATACTGGATGTTGCATTGCTTGGTGCACATAAAATATCTGCCAAGGAGTCCGGTTCATTAGCAAAAGTATTAGGTTACGATGAATCTAAATATGATCAACTTCATATTCCAGCAAACCAAAGCCCCAGACTCTTGGCGCAAGCAAAAAATGCCAATTACAAGGCTGCCATAATTAATCTTTATTCTTTGTGGACCGATTACATGAGGGGTATTCTTGCCCTTTTGTATGAAACAAACCCACATCAAATAGCTCAAAAATCACCCGGGGAAATAAAATACTCTGAAATTATCAGCCTAGGTGACTACGAGTCTATAAAAATGAAGATATGCGATAATGTTTTTAGAGCTTTAGAAAATGAAAGAAGCACAAGTAAATTGCTGGACAAGATCATAAGGCATACTAATATCAGCATTAAAAATGACATAAAAACCAATGCCTTAGCTTACTTGGAAATGCGCCATTTGTTTATACACAATTCAGGTCGCGTAGATGCTAAATTCAAAAAAAATTATGGTTCAGCAATAGACTGCACTATCGACTGGAAACTGCCAACAAGGTTTTTTATAGTTGAAAATGCCTTTAATGCAGTTATTTTATTATGCCAAGAGGTTGATAAATCATTGTTGTCTGGAAACTACATTAAATCACGAGCAGGTTAGTTATGACCATTTCTTTAGGTTCAAAGTTCAACTAGATATATATAATCTAGCGCTTATGGCCAATATGAAAACGGCGGGTCTCCCCGCCGTTTTCATTGTCCCCCGTCACACCGTCTCCGGCCGGTCCACATAGAAAGGCGCATCCTCGCCATCCAGGGCCAGCAGTTCCCCTTCCAGCTCGATCTCGATGGGCTTGTCGCTGAGGAAGTCCACCGCCTTCTTGGGGGACAAGCTGGCGCGGGGTACCGTCAGCAGGATGGATTCCCCACTGATCACGCTGCGCCCATCCAGGGTCAGCTTCGCCTTCACCTCCGGCTGCACGTTGCCGGCGATGCGGGTACCGGTGATGGCGTTATAGCTGGCGCTGACGGTCACGGGGCCGCCATCTGCCACCGCCCCCGCCTTGGTGGCCCGCAGCAGCCCCAGGGCATAGTTGATCTCAAAATCGGTGCCGAGCACCAAAGAGGTGGCCCCCTCCTTCACCACCAGGCCAGTGGCCGAGAGGTTGGTCTTGCCCAGGCTCACCCACTTGGGGTGCGCCAGCAGGGTCACCGGCACCTCGGTCAGCGTCCCCGCCCCCTGGTTGATGGGGCTTTCCAGCCCCATAAAGGCGGCGGCCAGCAACACCGGGGGGATCTCGCTGGTCTTGATATTGACCGTGGCAGGCTTGGCCACGAAGTAGCTTTCTCGCGCCTGACCCAGCTTGTGCTTGCGCTTGCTCGGGATGCTGATCTTCTCGCTGTCCGGTTTGACTTCCAGGCTGTTGACGTCCACCGGGCCGATCACCCCGTTCGAGACGTTGTTGGTGAAGGTCTCGATGTAGAGATCCCCTTCCAGGTGCAGTGTTTCGCTCATGACCGTTCTCCCTTGAATTTCACTGTCGTCTTGAAGGCAAGGGGCAGATAGACCACCCCACCCTTGTAACTCGGCTTGACCGGTGCGGTTTCACGCCGAAAGGTACTGTCACCGCAGACCCGACCGGCCACGGCCTGCAACATGCGCCCCAGCCACACCCCGGCGCTGGCCTCCTTGGGGGTGGCTCGATGTACCAACACCAGCAGCCAAACCTGATCGAACGCGCTTTGCCGCCCGCTTTGGCTGGTCTCGCTCTCTCGCTCTCCCTGGTAAATCACATGGATGGCCGGGGTGTGCTGCCCCAGGTTGGCCACCGCCTCCAGATCGGTGGCTACAAACACCTCCTTGAGCCCCCGGGTCTTCAAAGGCAGCAGCAGCTCGCGCAACCGCTCCCCCGCCGCCAGGTAGTCGAGTTCAGGCGTCGGCCCGTTCATAAGAAGCCCCCACTGCCCCGGCCAAACACCCGACCATCGGACTGCAACTGGGCCAGGTTCTGGCTCTCCACCTGCTCGCCGTCAGCCGCCAGCCCCAGCGCCAGCTCCCCCTTGCCCACCGACTTGAGGAAGGCCAGGGCCGCCTCATTGCGTTTGGCAATCTGCTCCGGCGCCTGCTCGCCATAGAGGCGGTGGCGGGCAATGTCGGCGCAGATGGGCACCAGGGCGCTCGGTACATGGGCCAGCGGCAGCGGGTATCGCCCCGCCAGGTAGCCGTCGATCAGGGCGCCGGCGTCCTGCAGTGCGATGGTGATGGCCGCACTGTCCAGCTCGCCGGCCGGGGTCATGGCGAGGCGCAACAGCTCCGCCTCGCCAAAGCGGGTCATCATGTCATTGACGCTGGCGTACATATCAGGCGTCCTCGGCCACGGGGTCGGTAGGCGGCTCAGTGGTGACGCCAGCCTCGTCCTTGACCGGGTATTGCACCTCGGTCGCCGCAATGGCTGCCGCCAGCTCGGCCTTCTTCATGCTGGCGGCCCCCGGGATCGCCATCTCCACGGCCAGTTCGCGCAGCTCCTCGACCTTCATCTCGGCCAACGGGGTGACCTTGCCATCTAGGGTGGCGACGCCCGCCAGATAGCCCGAGCCGGTCAGGCCGCCCACTGCTGGGTCCAGATCCCAGCCCGTCTGCGGTGCATCAGTCGTCGCAGGGGCGACGTCTTCACCCAGGCGGGTGACCACCAGGCGCGGATCGGCCTCCAGGGTCTCGCACTGCACAGGCGACACAGCCTGCTCAGACTTGCCAGGTGCAATCGCCAGGCCCGCGCGAAAATAGATCTGACGAACCGTTGATGTGATGCCAACTCGAATAGCCTGTTCCATCTCGTGTTCCATCTCATGTTTCCCTCTGTCTCGTTCAATCCAGGATCCGGTTTAAACGGGGGTTAAACGCCCACACTGCGCTCGCTTCACCCCGCCGTTAAACAGCTCGGTGTCGCTTACAGGTAGTCAGCCACCACCAGTTCCAGCTTGCCCTTGAGCTCGTTGCTGGAGCTGCTTTCCAGCTCGCGCTCCAGCATCTGGGTAGCCAACTTCTCAAGCGACGCCGGCACCACCAACAGGGTCGGCTTGATGCCGAGCTTGCGGCCACCGTCCGCCTGGAATTCCCGCATCCGGCTGTAGGCATCCCACAGGTTGTCGGGAGTCAGCGCCCGCTTGTTGGCGAACGCCAGCTGCCAGAAGCCGAAGCCGGCGGCATCGCGGCAGTCCACCCCGTAGCGGAACTCCTTGCGGGTGAACACCGCCTCGTCGTCGATCTTGGTCATGGCGATGAGCTCGGGGGACTTGCGATCCTGGAAGATGATCGGCTTGAGGGCGCGGCTGGTATCGAGCAGGAACCAGGGCTCGCCGGTATAGGCGCCATCCACCACCAGGTTGGCCACCAGCGCCGGGGTGCCGGTGCCATCGACCTTGGGATAGACCGGGTGATCGGTATCGAAGAAATACTGGGCGTCGTAGCAGGGTGTGGTGAAACCGGCGCCCAGCAAACCGAAGCAGAGCTCGTCGGGATGTACCCCGGCCGAGCGCCCCATCTCGGCGAACAGCGGGGCATAGATGCCCAACTCGTCGTCCGCGATATCGTTGCGATCGACGGCCACGGTGGCTTCGAAGTCTTCGTTGACGATCTGGTAACCGTGGGTCTTCATCGACTCGATCACCCGATCCCCGACCCACTTGCGCAAGCTCGGGAACTTGCCGAGCCAGCCATAGGTGTTGGACTTGGTGGTCGATTTGATCACGGTGGCGATCTTGGTGTACTGGGTCGGCGCCTCGCTCTTGGCGTCTTCAAAGTTCTTCTTGAAGCCGGTGAAGAGGGACTGCAGCAGCGCGGGTGTAATCATGGCCATGGTCTATTCCTTCTCTGGTTAAACGGAACTGCCTTCGCGTGAAACGGGGCTTGCTCAGGTCTTGGCCTTGGCAAAGTCCTCGTGACTGATGCCGAGCTGGTCGGCGGCGTACTTGTCCTCGGCCGAGAGCACGGCTTCCCCCTTTTTCTCAGGCAGGGTGACGCTGGAGGTCTGGCTCGCCGTGAGCGCGGCGATGGCCGGGCGCGGCTCCAGCAGGGCCTTGAGGGCGGCCACCCCCTTCTGGGCGGCGAAGGCGGTCAGGTACTCCTCTTCGGCCGCCACCACCTTGCCTGCGGTGCGGGCCTCCTTGATGAGGGTCACGGCATCGGTGGTGTCCACCTGGGCGGTCAATGCCGCCACCTGGGTGACCAGGGCGTTATAGGTCGCCACCGGCACGAATTGCGCCAGGTCAACCTGTGCTCCTTGTTGTACTGACGTCGTCTGTGCCTTGAGGGCAGCCAGAGCGGTCTTCTCGGCCGAGAGCGCGGCCTCCAGCTCCGGCGCCTTCTTGGCGCTGGCCTGCAGGCTGTCGAGCTCGGTGAGCGCCTTCTGCAGTTGCTCGTCGGTCGGGTCACCGGTCAGCTCGATACCGAGCTTGGCCAGCAGCTTTTTCAGCAGTTCATTCATGGAGTTCTCCTTGGTGAGGGTGGCCGGCTGGCCGGGTTGAATCAGTTGGGCACTCAAGGCCGCCAGCGCCTGCATGCCCACCACCCCGGGATCGTTGGTGATGGCGGTCATGCGCAGCTCCAGGGGGCGGCCCTGGGCGTCATAGGGGAAGACGGCAGAGAGGAATCGATACTCTTTGGCGGCGACCAGGGCGGCGGCCCGCTCGGTCCAGCGGGGTTTGATAAAGAGTCCCTCCCCCTCGCGCCACTCGATTTCGTCGCCGTTGTACCACCCGGCCGCCGGAGCGGGCTGGCCGTTCTGATCCACCTTGAGGGTCTGGTGGTCGTAGTCGATGAGGATGTCTTGACCGAGCGCCTTGGCCCGGTTGATCAGGGTAGTGGCGATGGTCTTGTCGAGCTGCCAGTGGCCACCAGGCACATCGAAGGGGCGGCCATCCCTGGCCTTGAACGGGCCCACCGGCAGCAGCTGGTGCCAACCGTCGTCGCTCGGGCCAAGCGCCGCATCGAGCACAGCCAGCCCCAGGGTTGTGGGTCTCGCGGTCAAGATGGCCACGGCAATCGCAGATGGGGGCATCACTCTCACTCCGGCTGGACATAGCAAAAATCAGTGGTGCCAGTGTCAGGGAGGAGTGCAAGGGGTGGGGTTTATGGTGGGTTAGTGCAGATCCAGGTAGAACGCTAAAACACGAGCGTTCCGGAGGGGATATTTGGACCTATAGAGCATGCTGGAAGCTACTTTACATACGACTAGATTACGGCTACAACTTGATTGCCGCTGTACCTTCAAGGGAGCGGTGCAAGGCTGATCCGGTTACCCCGGTCAGTACCCGTGCTGAGCCCCTAAAGGCCGACGGGACTTCAACTTAAACCGAAGTCCGTCCGGCCATAACCCAATCGATACCGTTACGGACTTCAATACATCACTGATTGAGGTTTCGTCTATGCGTTCCATCGCCAAACAACGCCACAAGGCAGCCGTTCGCCAATCCTTTCACTGCTTCTACTGCGGGTTCCCTATGTGGGAATCATCGCCTGCACCGCTGATTCGCCAGTACGGCCTAACCCCTACCGAAGCTCGCTCCCTGCAATGCACGGGGGAGCATCTTCATCCCAGAAGTGACGGAGGCTCGGATCATGCCAGCAATATCGTCGCAGCCTGCAAGCACTGCAACAGTACCCGCCACAGAACACCCAACGTGTTAAGCCCCGGCCAATACCAGAAGAAGGTACAAAAACAGATCGGCAAAGGGCGCTGGTTCTCTGAGAGCCTCATTCGCAAGGTAAAAGCCAAGGAGACAATGGCTGTTTAATGGTGTTTAAACGCGCTTTTGCCGTGTGAAGAGCGGACGGGCCATGCCATCGCACTGGCCCTGCCCCCGCAAACGCGCCCAGAGGCTTAGGGCGCGTCCGCCGTCAGATAGCCTTCCAGCGTCTCCAGCACGCTCTGCTGGTCTGTTTCCGACAGCCCCAGATAGGGGCGCTCGGGCAGGTTGATCTCGGGGCGGCCGAACTGGTGAGCGGCGCCGTATTCCAGCGGGGTACCGAAGTAGAGGGCCAGGGGATCGGCCTGATAGTTGAGGGTATCGCGCAGATCGTCGTTGAGGCGCAGCACCTCGTCGGCATGGCGTGGCTTGCGGGCGCGGTACTTGTCCGAGAGGGGGGCCCAGGGCTCCCCTTCCGGGGTCTCCTGCACATCCCAGCGATCCCGGTGGGAGAGCGCCAACCCCTCGCCGATATCCGCCAGAGGCTCGCTCAAGTCGCCGGTGCGCTGATAGAGCCGGGCCAGCAGCTCATGGGCATCAACCACCCCGTGGTGGCTGATGGCGATAAAGCTGCCCGCCATCAGACGTCATCCTCAAATGTGGTCATAAAGTGCAGTGCCTCCTCATCGGCCGCAGCCATGGCGGCGGCCCAGAGATCCCCCAGCAGGTCGGCCTCTTCGCCTTCGGCTTGTTCGCACAAGGCATCCAGCGCCTTGGCCTGTGCCAGGGTAAAGGGGCCATCTTCTGCCAGCAGGGCGCTGGCTTGCTCCAACAGGGTCATCCTTTCTCTCCTTTGCGGCTGGCGGTCGTGGCCTGGGCCAGCATGGCCTCCACCCGTTTGGCCAGTTCGGGGAAATGCGCCACCATGGCATCCCTCGCCAAGACCCAGGCGGCAAACGCCTCGGCGGCGGCCTCCATCCTGGTCTTGCCGGCATACTCAGTCAGCAGCCCCCCCCCCGTCAGGTCAGGCTCCCCGGCCCAGAAGTGAACCTGGTGGCCCAGCTCATGCAACCAGGTAGAAAGCCGCTGCGCAGATTCACCCTGCTTGCCGCCGACGTTGGCCGAGACGCTCCAGTGACGGCGCAGGGTCTCACCGCTGGTGCCTCTTGGCTGCCATTGGCGCGGACCGCTGTTGTGCCTGGCATCGGCCACCACCTCGGCCGCCGCCGCTTGCACCGCCTGCATATCCACCGCTTTGAGTGTATCACCAGCCTTCACTTTGATAACCAGATGGCCCCAGCCTTTGGCCGTAAAGCCATTGGTCGCGCTGGCCCGGCGCGTGTAATAGAGGGAGCGCACCAGGTAAGGGTCTGTGCCCAGGTACTCGGCAATGGCCGGCGCAACCTTGAGCCCTGCCGCCCCCTTGCCCATCTCGGTCTGCTTGATAAACAGGGTCTTGATTGGGTGCGCCTTGAGGAAGGCCGCCAAGGGCTCACGCTGGGGTGCGGGTAGCTGGGCCAGCAGATCGCTGACCCCCTGCGCCGTCACCCCCTTGGCCGTCGAAAACGCGCTCTCCACCAACCGCTGCGGCAAGCGGTTGGCCAGCGCGGGTTTCGCCGCCTCCCGCTTGGCCATCGCCTCGGTCAGGGCGGCGGGTGTCTTTGGCCGGTAATCAAAACCCGGATCGATGCCACGAGGGATCCGGTGTATCTCGCCGGTCGCCTTGTCCACCCACTCATAATTGCCGTCATCCGGTGCCTGGCCCACCGTCAACCCCCGACGTTTGAGATCCGCCTCGGAGAGCAGGAACTTCTTGCACTTGCAGCCATAGCCGTTGCTGGGGCTGTGGGTCTCCCACCAGGGATGGTCCACCGGCAGCACCAGGTTGTTCCACTTGAGATGCAGCTCCCTGGGGTGCTCGGAGTCGCCGTGGCGATAGAGGGCAAAGGGGCGCTTGTGCTTGATGCGCTCAATCTGGTCATCACGCCCGGCGTTGTAGCTCTGGCGCAGGTTGGTCTCGAAGATGACGCGAGAGCGCCAAGACGCCGGGCCGGTATGCTCCCAACCGTGGCGAGCCACGACCTCCTTGAACGCCTTCTGAAAGGCCCCGATGGATTGCCCTTCGCTTATCGCCTTGTCCACCGCCCCGCGCAGGTCCGCCAGCAAGTCCGTCTTGGTCGCCCCCGCCACCATAAAGGCGCGGTTCTGGGCATCCCGCCACACATCGGCCCAACGCTCGCTCGGCATATTCAGCTTCTGGCGAAAGAAGGCGATCGCCTCCTCGAACGGCAGACTGCCGTAACGAACGGGCATCAGTTGCCCTCCTCCATCTCCAGCATGCCGAGCAGTTCGCTTGCTGCAATGGCCTGGGTCAGCAGGGCCCCCAGTTCGTCATGACTGAGGTTGGGCTCCAGCGCCAGCAAGCCATCCCGGATCTCCTCCAGGGTGGTGGCCTGCATCACCAGTGCCTGGACGGCATCGGTCATGCCCGCCAGCAAGGGGGCGACCTCCGCCTGCAGCCTCGCCAGTTGGGCGTCGTTGTTATCACCCTGAACAGGATTCTTTGCCGCCAAGGCCGCCAACCCTTGCGCCCTGAGAGCCGCCTCCCCGGCCCCTGCCTGCTTATCGACGATGACCAGCACCTCTTCCCCTTCCTTGGGCGCCGGGATCTGCAGTTTGTCCCGCACCCACTGCGCCGGGATCTGCATCCCCATGCCCACCAGGGCCCGCAGTGGATAGGCCAGATCGCGCATGTCCTCGGGCTCGGTCACGTCGAATTCCAGGCGCGGGCAGCGGCGCGGCCCCTGGAAGCTCTTGCCGTTCAGGGCAAACAGCGGATAGACCAGATCCCGGGTCAGGGTAGCGGCGAGCTGGCGAAGGTCTGCATCCCGCACCTCCTGGCGCACCTCGTTGTGGACGTTGCCGAGCGCATGGGTCGAGCTCTTGCCGTCTGCCTGGCTGGTCAAGGTGCCGCCCAGGATGGCCTTGCTCATGGAGCGTTCGCACCAGTCCATCATCACCACAAAGGGATCGGCCTGACCGCTCGCCGCATTCTGGAACTCGATCTCCATCCCCCGGGGGATGATGCCGCCGGCGTTATGGCCGATGGAGAGCACCGCCTGCAGCAAGGTGGATTTCTCCTTCTCGGTGGCCCCTTCCGGGTATTTGCCCAGACGCACCGGCAGGCCGTAGATCTCCAGAAACTCGGCGAGATCCCGCACGCTGTAGTTCTTGAACAGGAAGGGCCAGACCAGGGTGCGGATAAGGCCGGTGCGGGCCAGATACCCCGATTTCGACTTGGCCTTGTGCATGATCCAGCCGAACGGATTGAGGGCCGCCCCCTCCTTGCTGCCGTCCCGCAGTCGCAAATGGTTCCAGTCATCCGGGTGGGTCTGGAACCAGGCGGGATCGCGCCAGACGATGCCCTTGGGGAGCTGCAACCCCTCCACCATCTCCCAGCCGCTGAACTCCTGGGCACTGAACCCCTTGAGCACCGCATCGGTGGCGTCAAAGATGGCATCATCCAACCAGGTGAAGTCCTCCAGCAGCTCGCGGATCATCTCGCAGTCGCGCTGCTCGGCGGGGGTCGCATTGCGGGGCGGCTCTATGGTCCAGCTCACCCCGAGCAGGGAGCGGCGCCGCTTGCCAAGCTCGCTCTGCAGATGGGCGTCCTTCTCTTCCATGTCTTCGGCCAGCTCGCACTGGGCGATGAGGCTCCCCTCCTCCGCCTCTTTGAGCGCAGCGGCCGCCTTGCCCGGGGTGAGCCCCACCGTGGGGTGTTCGCTGTAGTGGCGGCGCAGTTGGGCCAGCTTGGCGTCGTTTTCGGTTTGCGGCTCTTTCTGCAGGCGCAGCGAGTTACCATGAATGTCGATGAGTCCGGCCATTACCAACCCCCTCTCTCACTTTTGATAAGATCCCTCGTCCCGAGGGATGGGTGATAGTCGTCGTTGCTGTCGCGCCCGTGTTTACCAGGTAAGGGGGTGAACTCGATGGCGCCCCCCTCCATCCAGCTGGCCCGCACGGCCATGGCCAAGGCCACGGCAAAGTCGCCGTGGCGCTGCTGGCCGCCCTGGCCGGTGTTCTTGCCCTTGTCGATCTTGGGCACCCCGTTGATGACCTGGATTTTGCCGAGGTCGTCCTGCACGTCCGCATGGCGCGGGATCACCAGGTTGCCATCCTCAAACTCGGCCTTGAGCTTGGGCATCCACTCCCGATACCAGGGGTCATTTAGCATCACGCACTCGATCATGCTGGCGCCCCAGCGCAGCCGGGCAGCTTCTGCCAGATAGCCGCCGTTGCCGGTGGCATCGAAGGCGGCCGCCGTGAAGCGATGCAGCCCCAAGAGCAAGTAGAACAGGATCTGGCGCTGGGTCTCATAAGGGGCGTTCACCAGTTCCACCGCGAAGGGCACCCGTTTGCGCAGATTGGGCGCTATGGAGAGCGGGACGAACACCGAGAGATCCCCCTTGCGGGCGAAGTCCTCACCGAGCACATGGCGGCAACTGCGATCGAGCGCTTCCAGGCAGGGCTTGAGATTCTCCTCACACCAGATCTCCGCCACCGCCTTGCGGGTCTCCTCGCTTTGCAGCTCGAAGTCCGCAGGCGCGGTGAAACGCAGGATCGGAATATCTGGCTGCATGGCCCGCTCGATCAGGGTGCGCTTGATGTAGACGCCGCTGCTCTGCTTGGGCACGCAGAAATACTCCTCCAGCGCGTCTTCCTCGGTGGCGGTGTCTTTCAGCAGCCCCGCCTTCCAGGCATCCTCTGCTTCTTGAGACCAGGACATACCTTTGACCTGGCAGATGCGGCGATAGAGCCCCTGACCGCATGCGTCATCGAGCGTGATGGTGTGAATGGAGTAACGTTTCTTGCCGGCGCGGCTGTCACCGATCAGCTGGTTAAACAGGTTATCCACGCCATTGTGGGTACTGATGAGACGTACCTTGGCGCCCCACATGGTCAGCGCCAGCGCCGCTTTCAGCACCTCGGCCAGCCGGTCGTGGAAGGCGGCCTCGTCAATGGTGACATTGCCCTGCATCCCCCGCAGGTTGGAGGGGTTGCTGGAGAGCGCCTGCACCTTGAAGCCCGAGGCGAAATAGACCACGAAGGTGAGGATTGCCTTGTCCTCGTCGTCGGTGAACACCTCCTCCTGGATCTCACCGGCAGCCTTATTGAATGCCTTGGCCCACATGGCCACCGCATCGATAAACTCCCGGGCCATCTCCTTGTTGCTGCCCACATAAAAGTGGTGGCAACCGCCAGCTGGCTTAGATTTGGAAGCGGTGAGCGTGGCGTCGGCCGCCTCCGCCCAGGTGATCCCGGTACGACGGCTCTTCTCGGCGATCTTGAGCGGGCTCTCGTCGGCTATCCAAATCTTCTGGTACGGCAGTAGCACCTCGTCGGGGCTGTATTCAGTACCGAGGGTCTGGGCCAACTGCTGGGCGATAGGGGTCTGTACGATCGTGGTCATCAGACAATCCCCAGGATTTCGCGGCGTATCTCGGCGGCGGCTTCACCGCTCAAGCCCGCCTGGGTGACGATGGCCTCCGTCTTGGCGGCCACCTCCTCGGCAAAGGCCTGGCGGATCTCTTTCTCCCGCTTGTGGCTCTGCATGGCCGTGGATTCGAGGCGCTGGGCAGCCAACATGGCGTTTTTCAGCATGTCGATATCCACCGCCTCCTCCGGGTTCTGCACCTGGGCCAGCATCGCCTTGAACAACTGGGAGCGGCCGAGTTCCAGGATGAGCTTGGTGGTCTCCCCCATCGGCTTGTCACCGAGCTGGGAGGTCAGTGCCGCCGTGGTCTCCCGCAAATCCCGCAGGTGCTGGCCCACCTGCTCCACCTGACTGGCGTGGCGGCTGAGCCCTGAGCGGGAGAGCTTGAGATCATCGGGTAACCCTGCGCCCTCGATAAGACCATTGATCTCGTCCAGGATGGCGGCCTGGCTGTTGCCCTTGTCGCGCAGCATCTCGTTGAGGGCGTTGCGGATAGCTTCGGGCAGCAGCCACACCTTGCTGGCCCTGCCCCGGGTCGGTTTCTCGGCCATGGTCATCCTCCCTCAATCTTCGGCACGGGGCTTCTTGACGCCAGGCACGCTGGATCGCCCCTCGGCCACGTCCTGGCCTCGGCCGGTCAGGTGCGCCACCTGCACCTGGGCCAATTTCTCGATGCGTACCAGCCCCTGCTCTTCCAGCCAGGCCAGCAGGGTCTTGACCCGATCCCGGGACACCCGGCCGGTACCCAGCTGATCGAGGCAGTCATTGAGGATCGACTCATTGGCGGCGCCACCGATATCGAGCAGGGAACGCAAGATCACCAGGCGTTGCTGGGCGTCCAATATTCCTTGAATGCTCATGCTTTCTCCTTCTGTACCGCTGAGAGCTCGTTCTCCAGCAGCATGTCGGCGAGACGGCGGGCCTGGCGCAGCTCCGGCGCCAGTGCCCGCAGCTCGCCACGCAGTTCGCTGATCTCCAGTTGCAGGGTGTGCAGCTTCTTCTCGGTCGGCAGATCCGAAAGTTGCTGCTCGACCCTGGCCACCCTGGCGGCCAGGCCGGTGAGATCTTCCCGCTTGGCGTAGGTCTTGGAGAGCAGGATGATCACCACCAGGCCCACCAAGCTGGCCAACGCATAAAGCGGGCCCCAGTTCTTAACGATGAATTCCCACACGGATTGCCTCCTTGCGCTCGAATAGGGTCTGGCACTCGATGCAGCGCGGCGCATCGGGTTCGGCATGCAGCCGTGCAATCGGGATGGGCTCATCACAATCGCAACAGATGCCATCGCCACGGGGTTTGGGCCTTGCCCGGTGGGCGTCAATAAGGCGCCCGGTTCGCTCGGCATCAAGCTGCTGGGCGCGGTCTATGGGGTCGCTCAAGGGTGTCTCCTGCCCTGCTTGATGGCTTATTTGATGACGTGGGTCGCCTTGAGGCGCCCCCAGATGGCCAGCAGGCCGCCGATGGCACTGGCCAGATCCACGGCGGTGGAGACCAGGCTGGCTTGGGTACCGGCATCGATCGCTACGCCGAACAGGCCAGCGATACCGGCCCCCACGGCAATCACACCGCCGATGACGGCGCGACTCCTGAGCGCAGGCTTTGCTTGGGGCAACAGGGAATCAGGCATGATGGGCTTCCTTATGTTGGGTTGAGGTATGACGGGCACGGGCCCGCAGGCGATCCAGCTCGCCCACCGACCGCCAGCCCTGCTCGTACAGGGATTGGCGAGTGGCGTGATGGCTGTAGAGCGGGATCGTCTCCAGGTCCATGGAGGCGGGTTCGGCCAGATAGGCCTTCAGATGGGCACGGCGCCCATCCTTGAAGCAGGCGAGGTAACGGGGGTTCTTGAGTTCGGGGATGCCGAAATAGCCAGCGGCCTGGATCCCCTGCAACGCCTGGCGGCGCTTGTTGATGAGGCTAGGTTTGCTCATGCCGCCCCCTCCCCGAACCGGGTCGAGAGCAGGTAGCTCTGCAGGCGCAGCAGGCGGTTGCTCCAGCCGTGGGCATTGGCCCACTGGCTCGGGTCTTTGCGCACGATGCCGAGCATGAAGCCGGCGCGGATCTCAAGCAGCGTGAGCAGCAGGGCCCGGCCACCATCCCGGCCGGTCTTGGCGGCCAGCACCCGCAAGGTTTGCGAGCCCAGCACCCCATCGGCCATGACACCGAGCGCCTGCTGCAACTGGCGCACCGAACGACCAGGGCCGTGATGCACGGCGCCGTCGAACAGGGCGATGGCGATCAGCGGGCAGACGCTATCAACCCGATCGCAACGGGCGGGCAGCCAGTAGTTCGCTCGGTAAAACAACTGGGCATGGGCAGGGGTAGCATCACCGACTGCAATGTCTGGCCAGCCATCGCGATCAAGATCGAGCATGCCGTCTTTCTTGCCGTCAGCAGCATCGGCCATGCCGAACTTGGTGTGGCCTCCACGGTCGGCCGGGTGGTTGACCTCCCCCCCTTCCACATCGGGACGGAGCAACCAGGCAAGCGCTATGGGATAGGTATCAGGCAACATAAAAGGCCCCTCGATTAACTGCGTTATCGCAGCGTACCGAGGGGCCTTAATGGGGCGGGTTTATGATGGGTTACATGAAAATTAACTACCTAACTGTTTTAACTCTGAATTGAGACATTCTTAAGCGACAATTTGCTTAGCTCTCTTTTCGTCCAAAAAGAAACTTGCCTACATACCAAATAGATCGCCCAAAATTGTGAATAAGTTGCTCACCTTGTATTAAAAAAGAATTGTCTTCATCAATACCAGCAAGCTTGATTGCATCTGTGATTTTTGAGCCAGTCGGATGTGCATCACCGACGCGCATATCATAGACACCAGCAATTTCAGCAAAAACTTGACGAGCCTTATCTGCTCCAATTTTCTGGGAAAGAATATCTTGCAGAAGCTTGTTTGAGCCAAGCTTATCTTTGTCTGCATGGGTAGCAATTTTTCGAAGGTCACGGACGTTTAGTCGATCCGAAAAGACGCGAACAAGGTCTTTTGCCAATCTGAGTAACGAGGCTTGATCTTTGCTATGGAAGCGAGATATCTGCTGCATTGTAGATTCATCATCGATATCGTGACTGAACAACTCAATCCCAAACTTATCACGGAAGCCTTGTTCTAGCATTCGCATACTAGCAAAAAACAATTCCTCAACCGCATGTGTAGACGCAGGCTCAGCCTTAACTTGCGCCATCAGCAACTCTGGTGAAACCTTGCCCTCTGGCGCAACGTTGTTCGCAGCCCAGACATGTTGTTCCCAAGCCGCGAGACGGGCAATGTCGTAGGCATAGACTGTTATCAAATCTGCAGAATTGATGCCAAAGTGGGTAGCGTAGCCAGAGGTAGAACAAATCTTACCTGTCTCCGCCGTACACCATCTCAAGGCAAAGCCGCGGTGGCCTAGAAGGTCAGTCACAACACTTGAACGAAACCAAAGCCATCGGCCAATATCTTCATTATTTAGTTCAGAAGATGCCATGCGTTTGCCATCAGTCTCAACTATGAACTGAGGGAGATTAGTGTCGGTATCACCACGAACACGCACACTATGAGCTTGGTGATCAATCCATTCATCTCGCCAAAATTCACCCTCAACTCGGACTCCCTCATATCCACCGCGCTCTCCTGTCGAGCTTTCATGGCCAGTGTTATGATCATTTTCTGGCCCCATCACTGGCGCGTCTTCATCTTCGTCAACATCTGTACGCCAAGCACGAAATATCGCCCAACTGCCTCCGAACACATCATTGATGTTACTAATTCGGAGCTCAAATCGACCGCTGTCCCGTTCCTCTTTGTGTGCTTTTAGATCTGCGTATTCACTGCCTTCAAGAAATGGCACATTTTCCACTCTTTGGCGATAATAAGAGAGTCGAAGTGAAAGGTTCCTAGCAGCCAAATAATCAATGAGGAACTCTCGTTTAATTTCTATCAAACGATGCTCACCATTTTTATCAAAATGCTCTCGTGCTACAACAACGAAATCCTCTTCAGGTCTAACCCAATTAGTTCCATCTTTTATCAAGTGGAGCGCAACCACTAAGTCTGGATTTAGTATCCATTGTTTTCCACCAACAACCGGTTGTGGATGCTCGAATACAAGATTTACGCCTATTGGCTCTTTATCGTTGTATTGATATTGGTCAATGGTGGCGTAATATCCATCTTCGTAAGCATAGGGGGCTACTGTATGTCCTATCCCGATATCACTCCAGCCTAGGCGCTCCTCAACTAATTTTCTATGTTCTGGTGGAAACGCGACAGAACCACAACCAAAATATTCGCTAGTATAGCCAATTCCTTTAACATCCCCTTTCTCGTCATTTTGGGATGCCCTTAATGGGACCCAAGTCGAGTTAGAGAATACTCTGCGGGTTTCTTTTTTTTGGAGAATCCACTCTTCATTCATGGTTAATCTTCCACCATCAGCATGTTACAACTCCGTTTCGTGTTACATCACCATTTTCAGACTGAAGAAGATCGTCTATCCACGGCAGCTGCATCTCGAATAGCCTGAATTTACGATTTTGTTTTAGCAATAAATCCACAATGAATCAATGGGTTATTTATGAGACAGGCGATCATAAACGTACCTCTAAAGACGGATATAAAAAGACCCCACCAAAGCGGGGTCTTTCGTGATGGTTAGAACAATTCCGACTGCATTCGTCGCCGAGTTAGCTGCCGCTGCTCTGCCACCACCGCATAGGTCTGCGGCACCGAGAGACCGTGCTTGCGAGCCAGTTGGTCGATATTGCGGCCATTGAACTCATCCCAGATGGCTCTGTCCCGCAGCGCAGCTTTAAGGTGATCCCCGGTCGGAATGTAGTAGGCCCGCCCGCCCATATAGTGGGCCTGCACCAGTGCCAACTTGCGGGCCTGGGCCAAGGCCTTATCTGCCGCCATCCCGCCGCGCCCAAGCTCACAGGCGAGCACATCGACCAGCTCGGCCAGCGCCTTGGGCCACTTAGCGGTGAGCTCGGCCGCCGGGATTTGATCCAGTCGGTCCACCAGTTGCCCCAAGGATTCATGGTCATCGGCGAACAGGTCCAGATTCTCTTGGCTGCTATCCATGTTGCACCTCCGCCTGCATCTGCTCGAAGGCCGTCACAACGGCCTGATAGCCCGCCACCCGCCCGGTCTTCTCATTGATGGGGACAGTTTTCTTGGCCGCCTGCAACGCCTTGACCATCTCCCGCTTATGCCAGTGCTTGAGGGACTCCAGCACCGGATAAGCCAACGCCTCGCTGAGCCAGGCCACCTCGGCCACACCCACCCCGTTATTGATTCGCACCGTCTGACGCTCCACATAGTGATTGAGCGCCGTCTCGCTGCCATTACGCAGCAGGCCGTGTTTGGCCATTGTGATCCAGATAGCCCTGATCACCCCTATCTCGGCCGTCCGAACCTGGGTGCCACTGGCCGGGCTTAAACGTTTCTGCTTGACCCCGTTTACACCACGTTTAACGGTCGGTTTAAACCCCGCCCCCTTCATGGCCAGCAGCACCTTGTCCAACTCCTGGAGCGTCAGATCTGCCGCAGAGCGCTTGCCACTCTGCTGGGCCAGTAGCTCTCGATAGGTTTCTTCATCCAGCTCCAGGGAGCGGCGGCCCACCTGTACCAACCGGATCAAGCGGGTGCGTTCATTGCTTGCTGTCATGACTTCTCCCCACTTTTGCCACCCAGATTTGACCGGCAGGCACATCGTTTCCATTGCGCCACTCAGGGCAATGACTATCGAGCCACTGCTCGGCACCTTGCTGGTTCAAGGGGCCAAACTTCATCACATAGGCCAGCAGAGCCTGCCAATTAGACGCAGCCATGACTGACCTCTGCTGCTCTGGCTTGCTGCAGTTCCGCTACCAGTTGCCAGCGCATCTGGCTGGCCTCTCCTGCCAGGGCAAACAACCCTTGGGCACGAGCCTCTCTATCAAACTGCTTGAGCTGTCTGCACACAGCCCGTTTATCAGGGGTCGCCTGTGCAATGGCGGCCGCGCTGAATATCTTGGTAAGCCGAATATCCATCTCTGTTTTGGTCATCGCCGTGCTCCTTGTTCGAGGCGGTGAAGACCTGGGCCCAGGTCGGCTGCTCATCAGTGCCTGGCCACCACGCCAGGCAGACGGGGGAAAGCCCCCCGTTTCGCTTACTTGACCAGGCGCTTTCGTGCCTTGCTCACAATGGTGGCCAGCATGGCCATCCTGGACTTCTGATTGATGGCCTGACCGTACTGATTGATGAAATCAACGGCCAGTTGCGCATCGTCCAGAGCCTGCTGCGGATTGCTCATCAGCAGGCACTCCAGGGAGCTTTTCGCATCGGCCACGCTGGTGTTCAGAAGTGCTTTCACGTTATCCATCCGTCCTCCGGCTGCTCATCAGTGCCCGGCCACCACGCCGGGCAGACAGGGCGGTGCGGCCGCCCTGTTTCGCATCGTTACTGCTCGAACTGTAGCGGCATCAGATCCTGGTACTCCTCTTCGCTCAGCGGCGCCGGGCCCAACCCCAGCACCCATAACAACGCGGCCTTGATGCCATCCTCATAGGTGTCATCGGGATAGCAGGTGCCTTCGGTCTCGCTGATCTGTTCACAGAGCTGCAGTTGCTCTTCGGCCTGTTCTACGTTGATATCCATCGCGCACTCCTCCCTTACAACTTCGCAAGATCCAGGCTCATCTGAACGTAACGGCCCTGGGCGTCACGCTCGTAGAGCCGCAGATATTGGCTGGTACCAGTCACCTGGATGGCGTCGGCGATCGCCTGCATGGCCTGCTCCCAGTCGGCGTCGTCGATATTGAGCTGACGCAGGGAGAGCACCTGGTTGACGTCGATATGACCGGCCTTGGAAACCCGAAAGGCGTGGTCCACCAGGGCGCGGATTTCGGGGCTGGCGCCATCACTCCAGCGGGCGATGCACTGGTCGATCAGTACCTTGGCAGCCTGGATCCGTTCATCAAATTTGCGGTGCTCACCCACGGCCCGGATCAGCTTGTAACGACCGTCGAAACTGAGCAGGGTCACATTGCCCTTGGTACCGCCCCAGGCCACCCCGTACCGCTCGGCCGAGAGATCCACAAAGTCGGCGATCTGCTGCATGGCGCCGATCTTGAAAGCTGCCAGGCGTGAGCGCTCTTCCTTGGCAGTCGCGATGATGCCCATCACCACCTCATCGCGCAGCTTGTCCGCCGGGGCGATTAAGGTTTCCGGTACCCAGTGACCCTGGGCGTTCTGCCGCATCGGGGTCGTGTCTTTGGTCTGTGCTTCTTGCATAAGGCTCTCCTTGATTTATCCCGTTGTTGTTCGGTGGTCGCTTACTGGCGCCAATGCAAGACACAGCCGCCAAAGCGCACCATGGCCACCTCGCTGACCACGCCAGCCAGGTACTCGCGCCCCCACACGGCCCGCCGGGTCATCTCCGGCGGCAAGGGGCCGGTCACCATCAGCAGCGGGGTATCGCGCACCTGGCCGGTGCGCACCTTGCAACCGTTCGCTGTCAACCAGAGACGCAACTGGTCAGCCGTGTTTTGCAGATTTCTGTTCATCCCGTTCTCCTTGTGATGTCTCACTGGGCCCACCGCACACCCCGAGCCCGCTGGTTTATTGGCCGTGCTTCTCAACCTTGTCGAGCAACCGGTTGTATTTGATGCCCAGGATCTTGAGCTCCTCGGCAAGCAGCTCTGCCAGAATGCGCAGGCTGTTGCTGGCGTTCTCACCATCGCTTTTTGCCTGGCGGCGCAATCTGGAGAGGGTGGCGTCAGCGTCATAACGAACGCTCTTGTCCCCACCTCTGCCGCCCTGTTCGACGGCGAGACGCATCGGCCGGCGCAGTTGCTGATCCTCACTGAGCTGGCTATGGGGGCAGCCGCTGTGGCACGCCTTCCAGAGCTTGATATCCATCGGTCTGGTTCCGACCTCATCCGCCCGTCGGCGCTGATGGGCCAGGCACTGATGCACCGGGATCTCCCCCAGAATGGGGCAGGTCACCTTGTGGCCCATCAGGTTCCCCTCCACCAGCTTCTGTACCCGCGCCAGATCGCCCGGGTACTTCTGGTTGCAGACCTGGCTGATGGTGGTGCGGGACAGACCGAGCTTGTCGGCCACCACGGCCAACGAGCTGGCAGCCACCTCGGCTTGCAGAACCTCAAGCCACGTGTCCATGAGGGGCCTCCTTCACATCGAACTGGTAAAAACGCTGTTCGTTTTGATCCCAGCATCCCCCCTGTGTGGCCCTGACCATGGGGGCGAATCGCCCTGTATCCCTGACCAACTGGTAGCGATTCTGGTCACCCTTCACTTTGAAACGCTCAATCTTGTCCACCAGCCGGACATAACCAGCCCGGACCAGGAAGGTGGTGAAGGTACTCGCGCCGCTGTCATCTACCCCAGACGTGATCGCGAGGTCATTCAGGGTGAAAAAACGGCTGATTTTCATGGTGTTCCACATCTTTTGTTGAACCGTTTTACGCCGTATCCGCCGCTTCTTGCGGTGCTTGGTGCTGCGGTTTCCTGACCCGAATTGAGGTGTTAGCGCTGCATCCACAACCTGATAACGACTGCCCCGGAACGATATACGGCGACCAAATGGTTTCTGGTAGACACAGCGCAGATGGCCACTTGCCAACCAGCGCCGAACAACCAGATAGACATTCCCCAGCTTTAATGGGCTGGCTGCCGCTAACTCCAAAAGATCAAAGGATTCTTGCTGGCACATCCACTGCCAAGCCGTCTCTGCATTGGTGTTTACACTTTTCCCGACCACTGGTATCCCTCCCGTGCTTTGTTGTTATTTGCTGGAATCCAGTGGCTACCGGCTGCGGCGCACGTCATGCAGCAGTTCGCTGGCGTCCACGTCCTCCAGCCGGATAATCCGGGCATCGGAGGCCATGGCCATCTTCTCGATCTTGTCCAGGGCCGAGACGATGGTGCGCACCACCCCGTTGGAGCGTTTGCGGATGAGGTCCAGCAGGGCGTCGTCGATCTCCACGTCCACCTCCAGCATTTCGCTGGCAATCAGGGAGACGTCTTCCAGGTCCGCCGGCTTGAACTCGATCCACTGGGAGATGCGGTTGAACAGTTGCTTGCGCTGGCTGATGCGGCGGGCAATCTCCTCCATCCCTACCAGGATCAGCGGCTGTTCGGTGGCGTCGTAGATATCGCGCAGGGTCTCCATGATGCGGGCATTGCCGACCACGTAATCCGCCTCGTCCACGAAGATGGCCAGCTCCTCGGCTCGGACCGCTTCGACGATGCTGTCCACCTGCCCCCGCAGGTTGTGGCGCTGGGGAATGCCGATCTCCTTGGCGATCTGCTCCAGCAGGCTGGTCACGGTGTCGGCCTTGTAGCAGCGCACGTAGATGCCGTTCACTTCGTCCTGGTTGAACAGCCACTCCACAGCCGTGGTCTTGCCGAAGCCGGATGGCCCGTGGATAAGGCCAATGCCCGGCACGATGCTGGAGCGGTTGAGCAGGTTGTCGAGCAGTTGCTCGGTCTTGATCATGTTTTTGACTTCGACGATCTTGTGTTTCATAGTGTTTTTGTCCTTATGAGGTTGTTTTACAGGGCCGCTCGTTAACCTTTTGCCTGGGTGTTGCGAGTGGCCCTGGTGCTTTCCAGATGGCGGTGGATCCGTTTCGCCATCAGCTTGTGGCTGTAGAGGTACTTGGTCAGCCATTCCTTCTCCCGCTCTGTCAGCGGTGCATCCAACTCCTTCTCGGCCAGATAGATGGCCTGCTCGTACTCGGTCTTGAGTGCCCTGGACTCCTGCCCGGCCGCCGCCTGGGCACGGGCCGCTTTCTCCTCACGGCGAGCTTCTATCGCAGCCAGTTCGGCGGCGCTGAATTGTGCCGGTTCGCGGGGAGCGGTAACGCCGGAGAGTGCGGCCAGTGCCGGGTTATCGAGCCCGAGATCGCCGCGCTGGAACTGGGCCACATCACGGGCCTGGTCAACGAAGTGACGCACCACATCCTGATGCAGTTCGTTGACGCCGAAGGTCTTGGCGAGACTGCGCATTTCGCGGCGAAAGCTGGCCAACGCCTTGGCATCGGCGCGTTTGGCAGCGCGGAAGGCATCCGGGCTGACGCCATTGCCCAGCAGGTCGAGGTTCACCGCCTCGATCCGCTCGTTCCAGTCGCCAGTGCGGTACAAGATGGCCCGGCCCACGTCGCTCGGGTCGAGGAACACGCTGACCCGCTGGCTCTTCCAACTGTTCTCCAGCAGCTCCGGGGCGCTGTATTTGAGGCCGCCGGCCTTGATAAAACCCTTGGAGACCGTGGCCTCACCGATATGGTTGAGCAACAGATCCAGCGCCGACTCATCGCCGATGGCGCGGCGCTGGTAACGGGCGCTCTGGTATTTCTCGTTGGGGGTCATCCCGAGCGAGCTGTGTTTGCGGTTGTGATAGCGGGCATCCAGCCAGTCATCGAGCAGGGTCTGCAGCTCGGCCGCCGTCATGGCCAGCTCATAGAGCTCCTTCTCCGCATTCGGCTTGCGCTTTTCCTCCAACCGCTGGGCAAAACTCTTGCGAGCCTCGATCACCTGGCGGTCTCTCACACAGTGGCCAACAAAGGAGGGCAACAACTCGATCAGACCGTGGGAGAGAGTGCGGAAGAAGCGCTCGATATACGGCTTCTCCCATCCCGAGTAGGCGTTGGAACGGCTGACATTCATGCCGAGCAGCGTGCAGATGGACATGACCCGCTGGCTCACGTAATCGGAGCCGTTGTCGGTACGCATCACCCCGTTGTCGTTGAGGGTGCCCCAGGCCAGCAGAGTCTTGCGCAGCAGCAGGCAGATCCCCTCGCTCGACGAGGTTTTGGCCACCAGCAACCGCACCCTGCGGGTGAACACATCGATCACCGCGATGATGCTGTGACGACCTTCCACCAACATGGCATCGACGGGGGTGCTGTCGAACTCCCACACGTCGTTGGGCTGGCCCATCCAGGGGTACATCTCCTCGATGGCGGTGCGGTACTTGTTGTTGTAGGCGTCGGGGTTGGTGGCATAGGTAAAGGCCACCTTGTTCTCTGCCAGCCACTTGACCAGCCAGCGTCGCAGGGAGGACTGGCTCGGGATCTGCCAGCCAAGCTGGTTCATCTCGCTGTACTGGGTCGCCAGCTCATGCAGCGCCCCCCACTTGTTGGCCAGATGCGGTTTGGCGGTGATCAATGCCGTGAGGAAACGGGCCAGGTCCGGGCTTTGCTCGACGCTGGATGGACGCTCCCGCTGGTAGTTCCCAGCCAGCGCCGCCGGACCGGCATCCGTCAGGGTTGCTTGCCAACGTCGCAAGGTGATCAGGCTGAACGGCTTCTGTTGCTCATAGACGCTCGCAGGGAGTGACAAGCTGCGGGTACGGTATGCCTCGATAAAGGCACGGCGCCCCACCTCCCCTTGCTGACAGGCTTGAAAAGGGGTCAGGAAGATGTCGGCGGCCTGCAGGATCAGCAGCCGGGCATCCACCTTCTTGCGGGCGGCAGCGCCCAGGGTCAGCAATTTACGCCCCGCATCCGGCTTCACCGGCACCTCGCGGGCAAGCAGCTTGGCCATCGCCTTGCCGCCGGCCGCATGATCGGTCACCGCTTGCCCCTGCTGGGCGACGGCCTGCTCCGCCAGATAACGTCGGGTTTCTGCGGGAAGCGAACTGATGTGGTATTCAACGCCCTTGCCTTTCTCGCGCTTGCGACTTTGCCACTCTTCACGCTCCGCCTTTTTGCGCACACCATCGGGATAGGCTGGCATGCCAATCAATCCGGCCAACCCTTGGGCGGTGAACCAGGTACTCATTGGCCACCTCCCAGCAAGTCGATGCCCAGCGAGTCGGAAAGCTGCGCCATGATGGAACGGCTTTCCCTGCGCTTGGGGCTGACGCCCATGGATGGGGCATATTGTTTGATGCAGCGCTGCACTGCTCTGGGATGCAACCCTTTGGCGCGGGCCCAAGCAGCCTGGGAATATCCGCGTTTTATGAGCTCAGCCCTGATCCACTCTGGTGTTTTCCCTGACATACTCACCCCGTTTCGGTATCATCAAGTGTCGCGGCGCGTATCTTTATCATTCATAAAAGAATGATTTTATGTCGCGATGCGTCACATATGAATGATTGATCACCCCAAAAAGATTGACAAGTCTTTTTGTGCGGAATTTTTTGTCTATCGACTCACCAGCAATAGCCACTAGCCGAGAATTCCTTGTATGTCAGAGCGTTATGAAGAAAAACCACAATCAGCACAAAAAGACGGTGAGGTATCTTTTCTGACGGTTGGAATGGATACTCTGAGTGACCGCCTGGACGAGCTACGTGGGAGTCTGAGCTACAAGGCATTCGCCGAGTTGGTGGGGATGAGTGAGTCGGGGATGCGCAAATACTTCCCCCCGTTCAATTCGCTGCCCACCATCGACAAGGCGCTGCGAATTGCGCGAACGTGCAATGTGAATCTGGAGTGGCTGGCCACGGGTCAGGGCCCGAAACATCCCGATGGAGTTGCCGAGCAGGCGGTGCGTCGTGATGAGTTTGATGAGGAGTACGCGCTGATCGATGGCTACCATGTCACCGTCAGTACCGGCCATGGCGCGTTTAATGATGATCATGAGGTTAAACGCAAGCTGGCATTTCGCCGCAAGTGGCTCACGTTTCGCAAGTTGAGCCCGGATAACCTGGTGGTGGTCTTCGCCAAAGGCGACAGCATGGAACCCACCATTCACTCTGGCGACTCCATCCTGGTCGATATCAGCAAGAATCAGATCGAAGACGGATCCATCTTCGTGTTGCGGCTTGGAGAGGAACTCTATGCCAAGCGCTTGCAGAAGAACTTCGATGGCGGGATCACCATCATCAGCGATAACCGTGTTGATTACCCCCTGCAGGTCGTTCCAGCCAACCAGTTGGAGAGCCTGGCCGTGATCGGCAAGGTAGTCTGGGCCGGGCACGACTTTTTTTAATCTAACTCGCTTCAAAATGGGGTTTAAACGCCGAGTTAAACCCCAAACTGCATTGCCGACCGCAGGCTCTGGGTTTTCATTTTTGGCGCAACCTCCCCGAAGCTCGTCCGTGATCTTTCATTTTGGCGCCGCCCGCGCCTGGCACCACAGAATCCCCCTCTAAGCCTTGTCAGCCTTGAGTTTGTCCCACGAGATCCCACTTGTTTTCGGCTGCTCCCGGTTTTCTCACTCTTGGTGACTGGTTACATGCGGGGAAACAGGCAGGGATCCGTCGCTTTGTGCCGCCATGGCACACCCATTGCGCAGGAGATCTCCCCGCCATGGACCAGAGAGAGGCGACGTGAGGACCGGAATGTCACACCCGGAACGAGGCCGTTGTCTGACCTTGCGCCATGTACTAGTGTGCAAGGAAGAGGATTCAAGGAGGAGTCTATGTCACGCATGCTGGTCATCTCTCTCGCCTGCCTGGGGCTTGCCAACGTCCCCGTTGTCCAGGCGGCTGTCTATCAATGCGCCCGCGATGGGCAGATCACCTTCAGCGACATCCCCTGCAGCAGCGACGCCAAACCCATGGTACTCAATGTCTATACCCCCTCCCCCGAGGCGGTGGAGCAGGCGGCCAACCAGACCCGGGAGATAGAGCAGAGCCTGGCGAACGGCCAGAAACAACGCCAGGCCGAGGCTCTGCGCACCGAGATCGAGGCCAAAAAGCAGAAGATGAACAACGAGATGACCCAGATCACGGAGAACAAGGCAAGATCCCGCAATGTCTCGGCAGAGATGCAGTCGGTCACTACCCGATATCAGAAAGAGATTGAGTCCCTGAACCAGAAACTCTCTACCTTGCAGGCAAAATAAACACTCCCTGTTTCGGGACAGAAAATATACCGAAGCGGCAATGTCGTCACGGGTTCACACATGCCGGATATCCAAAAACTCACACCCTTGGCCGTTTATTTCTCACACCAGAGAGTCAGATAGCGGCTTTTTCCCGATCCCCGTAGCCACCTAATTTCACCGCGTTCCAGAAGACTCAACTTTATCCCCACCGAGATCCCTGACGTGCCACAGGGTTCATACGAGGGCGATATATAGGGGCATCGTGACAATTGTCAGTGCCAAAAGAGGCGCCTTCATGCCAATATTCCCTGGGGCCCAAAGCGGTCCACGAGATAAATAACCTTGGTACGAGACCCTACAATTAAGAAGCTATTTATCAACATTGAAAAATAAAAAGTTAATTTGAGTACGATGACGACTCATCAGGACGCAATGCTATTGTTAATTTACTCATATTTGGTCGTTATCCCATTCAAGGGTCTCATGGAGGAGCGCTGTCATGTTCTGGAATCAAAAAGCAAGCAAGGAAGCCAGTGAGCAAGCGGCAAGGGTGGTGGAGCTGGGGGCATTTGAACAGGCTATCCAGTTGCAGGTCCCCTTCGTCCAGTTCACCCCGGCGGGAGTGGTCACCTTCGCCAACGCGCTGTTTCTCAAGATCGTGGGATTTGAACGTGACGAGGTGATCGGCAAGCATCACAGCACCCTCTGCATCCCCGACGACGTCAATACCCGGGATTACGAGACCTTGTGGCAGGATCTGCGCCACGGCGTCTCCCGCAGCGGCCGCTTCATTCGCCAGTCGAAATCCGGCAAGGCCGTGTGGCTGGAGGCGACCTATTTCCCCATCGTGATCGACGTCAAGGTGGTGCGGATCGCCAAGGTCGCCTCCGACGTGACCCAGCAGCAATCCACCCTGGAGCGCACCCAGGCCCTGCTGGCAGCCCTGGACAAGTCCCTGGCGGTCATCGATTTCCAACCCGATGGCACCGTCATCACCGCCAACCAGAATTTCCTCAACTGCTTTGGTTACCGGCTGGAAGAGGTGGTCGGCAAGCATCATCGTCTCTTCTGTGACACCGAGTTCTACCAGAACAACCCCCATTTCTGGCAGGATCTCGGCTCGGGTGACATCAAGTCCGGGCTTTTCATGCGTCTGGGTCACCGGGGGGAGAAGATATGGCTGGAGGCCACCTACAACCCCATCTTCAACCACGAGGGCAAGGTGGTCAAAATCATCAAGCTGGCGAGCGACATCACCGAGCGGGTGGAGAAATCCATCTCCACCCGGGAAGCGGCCCAGAAGGCGTGTGCCATCGCCAGCGAAACCGTCGCGAGCGCCGCCAGGGGGCGGGAGGTCATCGACAGGGTGCTCGACACCTCCTCTCACATCAACACCTCGGTCAATGCGGTCAGCAAACAGATAGAGCAGCTCAACCAGCAATCCAGGAGCATCGAATCCATCATCTCCACCATCAGCGGCATCGCGGATCAGACCAATCTGCTGGCCCTCAACGCGGCCATCGAGGCGGCCCGCGCCGGGGAACAGGGACGGGGATTCGCGGTCGTGGCCGACGAGGTGAGGCAACTGGCGGCGCGCACTTCCAGCTCCACCAGCGAGATCGTCACCGTCATCAAGCACAACTCGGAGATCACCTCCCAGATCACCCAGACCGTCTCCGTCGTCTCCGACAAGGCGGTGGCAGGTCAGGAGCAGGCCACCATCATCGCCGACGTCATCAAGGAGATCATCGAGGACGCCAACTCGGTGTCGGACACCGTCAAGAGCCTCTCCATCTGAGCGACAGCTGCCAATGACAACGGGGGGCCCAGGCCCCCCGTTGTCATTGCTGTCCGCCCACCCGACACCCGCTCAGCCATCCCCCAGGAGATAGTGTCTGGCTTCCTCGTCCGCCAGCGCGAGGGCGATGTCCCATAGCGCGGCGATGCAGAGCCCCTCCTCCCCCACAGCTTCCTCTTCCAGCGCCTCCAGGGCTCTGGCATCGGCCAGGGTAAAGGGGGGATGGCTCAACAGGCTTTTGGCCGCGGCCAGCAAGTGCATGTCGCTCATCGGTCGGCTCCTTCTTAGACAGCGTGTTTCCCTGCCCAGACTGTAGCCCAATGACGGCGACTCATCCCCCGGTGGCGACTGCCTGCGCACGCTTCCTGCCGGACGGCAGTTGGCCCACCCCGATGCCGGCCAGCACGGCGGCACAGGCCACCCATTGCAGGGCAGTGAGCGTCTCTCCCAGCAGCAGATAGGCGAGCAGCAGGGTAAAGACCGGTATGAGGTTCACATAGGCAGCCGCCAGGGTCACCTTCACCTGGGTCACCGACCAGTTGTAGAGCAGGTAGGCACCAAGTGTCACGAAGGCGCCGAGGAAGAGGATGACCCCCATGTCCTGCCAGGCCCAGCTCGCGGGCCAGGGCGCACTGAAGGCAAAGGGCGCGAAGAAGAGCATGCCGACGAAGGCCTGCAACGCTGTCAGTGTCATCACGCCGTAGCGGCTGGAGAGCTTCTTGAATACCACGGAATAGGTGGCGGCGCAGAGCATGGCGCCCATCTCCAGGCTGTTGCCGAGCAGGGCGTTGGGGGCGAACTCGTCTGCGCCCTCCCCCAACCCCAGCAGGGCGATGCCAACGATGGCGATGGCAAAGCCCAGCAGCTGGCGGCGACTCACCCGCTCTCCAAGCAGCACGAAGGCCACCAGAGCCACCATCAGGGGAAGCAGGGCACAGACCATACCGGCCTGGCCGGCACTGGTGTAACGCAGGGCGTTGACTTCAAGAAGAAAGTAGAGGCAGGGCTCAAGCGCCCCCATCAGGGCCAACCAGCGCCAATCCCCCTTCTGGTAAGTGACGCGGCCAAGCTGGCGGTAGCAGAGCAGCCAGCAACAGGACGCCACCCCCATCCGCATGAAGAGCACCTGACCGAAGGACCAGATTTCCAGCACATGTTTGAGGGCGATGAAGGAGCTGGACCAGAGCAGCATGGCCAGGGTCAGCGTCAGGACGGGTAAAGGGCGCACAATGCCTCCATCTTAAATGCGAAAGGGGACTCCCTCCGACGTAGGTGGGAGGGGAATTTCGCCGGGGCGTCAGCCCCGCTGGTTTTGAATGTATTGCTTGATCACCTCCAACGGTGCTCCGCCGCAAGAGCCCGCAAAGTAAGAGCGTGACCAGAGTACGGGTTTGCTGTAAGCACCTCTCAAGTCCAGAAATT
>NZ_JBFOCW010000018.1:0-104002 GCF_040908005.1 Aeromonas sp. s1(2024)
ATAACACGGTAGGGGTACCGTTTTGTTATCCGGTTTGAAGCCGTATGACCACTCCCTTTTGTGGGCAACTGTCAGGTGAATACCATCTCCATACATTCTGACATTCACGAACACCGATTACTATTTAAGATAGTCAGCCATAAAAAAGCCGCCCATTGGGCGGCTTTTTCAATTAGAGATAATAGGCTGACTTACCAGCCGGTCACTTCACGCAGGGCCTTGCCGATATCGGCCAGGGAGCGCACGGTTTTCACGCCGGCATCTTCCAGGGCGGCAAATTTCTCTGCTGCCGTGCCTTTGCCACCGGCGATGATGGCGCCCGCATGACCCATGCGCTTGCCAGCCGGGGCGGTGACGCCCGCGATGTAGGAGACCACCGGCTTGGTGACGTGGGCCTTGATGTAGGCCGCCGCGTCTTCCTCGGCGTTGCCGCCGATCTCGCCGATCATCACGATGGCTTCGGTCTGCGGGTCATTCTGGAACATCTCCAGGATGTCGATGAAGTTGGAACCCGGGATGGGGTCGCCACCGATACCGACGCAGGTGGACTGGCCGAAGCCCTCGTCCGTGGTCTGCTTGACCGCTTCGTAGGTCAGGGTGCCGGAGCGGGAGACGATGCCCACCTTGCCCGGCTTGTGGATGTGGCCCGGCATGATGCCAATCTTGCACTCACCCGGGGTGATGACACCCGGGCAGTTGGGGCCGATCATGCGCACGCCGGTTTCCTGCAGCTTCACCTTGACGTCCAGCATGTCCAGGGTCGGGATGCCTTCGGTGATGGTGACGATGAGCTTGATACCGGCATCGATGGCTTCCAGGATGGCGTCCTTGCAGAACGGGGCCGGTACATAGATGACGGAGGCGGTGGCGCCGGTGGCTTCCACGGCGTCACGGACAGTGTTGAACACCGGCAGGCCCAGGTGGGTGGTGCCACCCTTGCCCGGGGAGACGCCGCCGACCATCTGGGTACCGTAGGCAATGGCCTGTTCGGAGTGGAAGGTACCCTGACCGCCGGTAAAGCCCTGGCAGATCACCTTGGTGTCTTTGTTGATCAGAACGCTCATTATTTGGCCTCCGCTGCTTTTACCACTTGCTGAGCTGCGTCAGTCAGACTCGTTGCGGCGATGATATTGAGGCCGCTGTCGGCCAGTTTACGGGCACCCAGTTCGGCGTTGTTGCCTTCCAGACGCACCACCACGGGCACTTTCACCCCCACTTCCTTGACGGCGCCGATGATGCCTTCCGCGATCATGTCGCAGCGCACGATGCCGCCAAAGATGTTGACCAGCACGGCTTGTACCTTGCTGTCGGAGAGGATGATCTTGAAGGCCTCGGTCACGCGCTCCTTGGTGGCGCCGCCGCCGACGTCCAGGAAGTTGGCCGGGGAACCGCCGTGCAGGTTGACGATGTCCATGGTGCCCATGGCCAGGCCCGCGCCGTTGACCATGCAGCCGATGTTGCCATCGAGCGCCACATAGTTCAGCTCCCACTGGGCGGCGTGCGCTTCGCGGGGGTCATCCTGGGACGGGTCGTGCATCTCGCGCAGCTTGGGCTGACGGTACAGGGCGTTGGCGTCGATGTTGATCTTGCCGTCCAGGCAGTGCAGGTTGCCCTTGTCGGTGATGACCAGGGGGTTGATCTCCAGCAGGGCGAAGTCGCAGTCCAGGAACATCTGGCCCAGGCCCATGAAGATCTTGGTGAACTGCTTGATCTGATCGCCGACCAGACCCAGCTTGAAGGCCAGCTCGCGGGCCTGATAAGGCTGCGGGCCTACCAGGGGATCGATGGCAGCCTTGTGAATGAGTTCCGGGGTTTCGTGGGCGACTTTCTCAATCTCCACACCACCTTCGGTGGAAGCCATGAAGACCACGCGGCGAGAGCCACGGTCAACCACGGCGCCCAGGTACAGTTCCTTGGCGATGTCGGTGCAGGACTCCACCAGGATCTTGGTAACCGGCTGACCATTGGCGTCAGTCTGATAGGTCACCAGGTTCTTGCCGAGCCAGTTCTGGGCGAAGGCGCGGATCTCGTCCTTGCTCTTGGCCAGCTTGACGCCGCCCGCCTTGCCGCGGCCACCGGCGTGGACCTGGCACTTGACGACCCAGGTGTTGCCGCCAATCTTGTCGGCCGCTTCGGCCGCTTCCTGCGGGGTGGCACAGGCATAACCTTCGGAGACCGGCAGGCCATACTCGGCAAACAGCTGTTTTGCCTGATATTCATGCAGATTCATAGATGCTCTATCCGTGTTGTAGGTATTTCCGTCCGGGGCTCGTGTTTCTCAATCCCCTGTGAATGGGGGGGCCTGGGCGGCCCCTCGTTATCTTTCAGTCACGCTTGCTCAGACATCCAGCAGCAGACGGGTCGGGTCTTCCAGGAGCTCCTTGATGGAGACCAGGAAGCCCACGGACTCGCGGCCGTCGATGATGCGGTGATCGTAGGAGAGCGCCAGGTACATCATCGGCAGGATCTCGACCTTGCCGTCGACGGCCATGGGGCGGTCCTGGATCTTGTGCATACCCAGAATGGCGCTCTGGGGCGGGTTGATGATGGGGGTGGACATCAGGGAGCCGAACACGCCGCCGTTGGTGATGGTGAAGTTGCCGCCAGTCAGTTCATCCACGGTCAGCTTGCCGTCACGGCCCTTGCCGGCCAGATCCTTGATGGCCTTCTCGATGTCCGCCAGGCTCATGTTGTCGCAGTCGCGCAGCACCGGGGTCACCAGACCACGGGGGGTGGAGACGGCGATGCTGATGTCGAAGTAGTTGTGGTAGACGATGTCGTCACCGTCCAGCGCCGCGTTCACTTCCGGGTAGCGCTTGAGGGATTCGACCACGGCCTTCACATAGAAGGACATGAAGCCGAGCTTGATGCCGTGCTTCTTCTCGAAGATCTCGCCGTACTGCTTGCGCAGCTTCATGATGGGCGCCATGTTGATCTCGTTGAAAGTGGTCAGCATGGCGGTGGTGTTCTTGGCCTCCAGCAGACGCTCGGCGATGCGCTTGCGCAGACGGGTCATGGGCACACGCTTCTCGGTGCGACCGGCCAGCGGCGCGACCGGTGCGGCAGCCACGGGAGTGGCAGCAGTCGGCGCAGCCACGGGAGCCTTGCCCAGATTCTTGATGAAGGCTTCCACGTCTTCCTTGGTGACACGACCACCCTTGCCAGTGCCGGTCAGCTTGGCGACGTCGATGTCATGCTCGGCCACCATGCGGCGCACGGAAGGGCTCAGGCCATCGGCTGCGTCATCGGCCACGGCTTCCACCGGCTTTTCGCTGGTCGCTTCACCGGCAACGGGGGCCGGCTTGAGCATGGCGATCAGCTGGCGGGAGAGCACGGTGGCCCCTTCGCTCTGCAGGATGTCGCCCAGTACGCCGGCTTCCGGCGCGGGCACTTCCAGCACGACTTTATCGGTTTCGATGTCAACCAGCACTTCGTCACGGGCAACCAGATCACCCGGTTTCTTGTGCCAGGTCGCGATGGTGGCATCCGCCACTGATTCCGGCAGGTCCGGTACCTTGATCTCGATAGTCATGTAATCAGTTCCTTGTTACTTCTTGGCCAGCAGGCTTGTTCCAGGTCAGAGAGGATCCCGACACGGGCCCTCCTCATCCACAACTCGTTCATTCCAGGGTAAGGGCGTCTTCCACCAGGGCTTTTTGCTGCTTGGCGTGGACGGACATGTAACCGACGGCCGGTGAGGCCGAGGCCGGGCGACCGGCATAACGCAGACGGGCATGGCTTGGCAGCACGCTGTCGTAGTGATGACGGGTGCTGTACCAGGCGCCCTGGTTCTGCGGCTCTTCCTGACACCAGACGAAGTCGGTGACATGGCTGTAATCGGCCAGGATGGCGCGCACTTCCTCTTCCGGGAAGGGGTAGAGCTGCTCGATCCGTACCAGGGCCACGTCCTGCTGCTCGGCCTTGCGACGGGCATCGAGCAGGTCGTAGTAAACCTTGCCGGAGCAGAAGACCACGCGCTTGACGCCTTTGGGATCCAGCGCATCGATTTCGCCGATGGCGTTCTGGAAGGTGCCCTCTGCCAGCTCTTCGAGCTTGCTCACCGCCAGCGGGTGGCGCAGCAGGGATTTGGGCGTCATCACGATGAGCGGACGGCGCATGGGGCGCACCACCTGGCGACGCAGCATGTGGAACACCTGCGCCGGGGTGGAGGGCACGCACACCTGCATGTTGTGCTGGGCGCACATCTGCAGATAACGCTCCAGACGGGCAGAGGAGTGCTCCGGGCCCTGGCCCTCGTAACCGTGGGGCAGCAGCATGGTCAGGCCGCACATCCGGCCCCACTTCTGCTCGCCGGAGGAGAGGAACTGGTCCACCACCACCTGGGCGCAGTTGGCGAAGTCACCGAACTGGGCTTCCCAGATGGTGAGACCGGCCGGCTCCGCGCTGGCGTAGCCATATTCAAACGCCAGTACCGCGTTCTCGGTCAGCACGGAGTCGTACACCTCGAACGGGCCCTGCTCGTCGTGCAGGTTGCACAGCGGGGTGTAGGTGCTGGCATCGGTCTGGCTGTGCAGCACGGCGTGGCGATGGAAGAAGGTACCGCGGCCGGAGTCTTCCCCGGTAAAGCGAATGCGGGATCCCTTGTCCACCAGGGTGGCGTAGGCCAGGGTCTCGGCAAAGCCCCAGTCCACCAGTTTCTCACCGGCGGCCATCAGGCGACGGTCTTCGTAGATCTTCTCGACCTGGCGTTGCAGCACATGGGTGGCCGGATACTGGCTGATGCGCTCGCCGAGGGCCTTCAGGTGATCCATCGGCACAGTGCTGTCATAGGCCATGGCCCAGTCGTGACCCAGATAAGGGGTCCAGTCCACGGAATGCAGCTCCATGGGGCGCCATTCCTTGCTCACCCGCTCGCCCCGATCCAGGGTATCGCGATAGTCGTTGACCAGGGTGGTAGCCAGCTCCGGTGCGATGGCTCCTTCGGCGATCAGCTGATCGGCGTAGATCTTGCGCGGGGTCGGGTGCTGCTTGATCTTCTGATACATCAGGGGCTGGGTCGCGCTCGGCTCGTCAGCCTCATTGTGACCGTGACGACGGTAGCAGACCAGCTCGATCACCACGTCGCGCTTGAAGGTGTTGCGGTAATCCAGGGCAATCTGGGTCACCAGTACCACGGCTTCCGGGTCATCCCCGTTGACGTGCAGCACAGGTGCCTGCACCGCCTTGGCGATGTCGGTGCAATATTCGGTGGAGCGCAGGTCACGGATATAGGAGGTGGTGAAGCCCACCTGGTTGTTGATGACGATGCGCACCGTCCCGCCCACGCCATAGGCACGGGTCTGGGACATGTTGAAGGTCTCGGCAACGACCCCCTGCCCCGCGATGGCGGAGTCACCGTGGATGGTGATGGGCAGGACGCTGGAGCCGTCCTTGTCACCGCGACGGTCCATACGGGCACGCACGGAGCCGATGACCACGGGGTTGACGATCTCGAGGTGCGACGGGTTGAAGGCGAGCGCCAGGTGGACGTTGCCGCCCGGGGTGGCGAAGTCGGAGGAGAAGCCCATGTGGTACTTCACATCCCCTGTGCCCCAGGATTCGCCGTGCTTGCCGGCGAACTCGTCGAACAGGTCCTGAGCGCGCTTGCCCAGTACGTTGATGAGCACGTTGAGGCGACCGCGGTGGGCCATACCGATGACGGCTTCCTTGCAACCCTGCTCACCGGCGCGGCGAATAAGCTCTTTGAGCATGGGCACCATGGCATCGCCCCCTTCCAGGGAGAAACGCTTGGCCCCCGGGAACTTGGCACCCAGGTATTTTTCCAGCCCTTCGGCGGCGGTCAGGCTCTCGAGGAAGCGGGTCTTCTCTTCGAGGGTATAGTTGCCCTTCCCTTCGATGGATTCCAGCCTGTCTTGCAGCCAGCGCTTCTCCTCGGTGGAGGTGAGGTGCATGTAGTCGGCGCCGATGCTGCCGCAATAGGTTTTCTTCAGCGAGGCATACAGATCGGAGAGCACCATGGTCTCGCGACCGATGGCGTAGGAGCCCACATTGAAGGTGGCCTCCATGTCTGCACCTTGCAGGTTGTGGAAGGCCGGATCCAGCTCGGCGACCGGCTCGCGCTGCCACAGACCCAGGGGGTCCAGGTTGGCGTTCTGGTGACCGCGGAAGCGGAAGGCGTTGATCAGTTGCAGTACGCGAACCTGTTTGGCATCCACCTGGGGATCGGAGACGGGAGCGCTGTAACGGGAGGAGTCCTTGGCCAGGCGGCGGAAATAGTCGCGAACCTGGGAGTGGGGTTGTTCTACTGCATGTCCGTTGACCTGGGGCAGCGACTGGAACAGGCTGCGCCATTCGTCGGCAACGGAGTCGGGGTTTTCCAGGAAGGATTCGTACAAATCCTCAATGTAGCTTGCATTCGCACCAGCCAGGTGAGATGACTCCAACCAGGCCTTCATCACGCCGTTATGCATTTCTATCCCTTGTACATCTTGTTCGCTGCACTGCAGCTTGTAGGGTCATAGCCATCCCGGGGCGGGATGGCTATCCAGAGGTCGGGCCCGGCGCAAGGCGCCCTGGCCCCGATACTACACGGCTCGGTTGAGCAACATCGACTTGATCTGACCGATGGCCTTGGTCGGGTTCAAGCCCTTGGGACAGACGTTCACGCAGTTCATGATGCCGTGGCAGCGGAACACGCTGAAGGCGTCATCCAGGTTGCCCAGTCGCTCACTGGCCGCAGTGTCGCGGCTGTCCGCCAGCCAGCGATAGGCGGCGAGCAGGCCGGCCGGACCGATGAACTTGTCCGGGTTCCACCAGAAGGAGGGGCAAGAGGTGGAGCAGCAGGCACAGAGTATGCACTCGTACAGGCCATCCAGCTTGGCGCGCTCTTCGGGGGATTGCAGGTGCTCACGCACGGGCGGCAGTTTTTCGTCGTTGATGAGGAAGGGTTTGACCTTCTCCCACTGGGTGTAGAACTGGGTCATGTCGATCACCAGATCCCGGATCACCGGCAGACCGGGCAAGGGTCGAATGACGACCTTGCTGCCCTTCTTCAAGAGATCGGAGAGCGGCGTGATGCAGGCCAGACCGTTCTTGCCATTCATGTTGAGACCGTCAGATCCACAGACCCCTTCGCGGCAGGAGCGGCGGAAGGCGAGCGTGGGATCCAGCTCCTTGAGCTGGATCAGTGCGTCGAGTACCATCATGTCGGAACCTTCAGGAATATCAAGACGATAATCCTTCATATACGGGACGTTATCAACGTCCGGATTGTATCTGTAGACAGAGAATGTGACGTTCATTGTGCTTGGCTCCGCAATCAGTAAGTCCGGACCTTGGGCGGGAACGCCTCACGGGTCTTGGGTGACATGTTGACAGCGCGACGGGTCATGGACTCGGTGTCCGGATGATAGAGGCTGTGGCACAGCCAGCTCTCATCGTCACGCTCCGGGAAGTCGAAGCGGCTGTGGGCGCCACGACTCTCGGTACGGAAGTTCGCCGCCACCGCGGTGGCATAGGCGGTCTCCATCAGGTTGTCCAGCTCCAGGCACTCGATGCGCTGGGTATTGAACTCCTTGGAGGTGTCGTCCAGACGGGCGTTCTTGAGACGCTCGCGGATGAGTTTCAGCTCGGCCAGCCCTTCTGCCATGGCATCCCCTTCCCGGAACACGGAGAAGTTGTTCTGCATGCAGCGCTGCAGGTCCTTGCGGATCTGTGCCGGGTCTTCCCCGTCACGGTTGTTTTCCCAGCGGTTGAAGCGCTCCAGCGCCTTGGCGATGTCGGCGTCGGTGGCTTCCACACCGTGCTCCATCGAACCAAGGGTCTCCACCAGGTGCATGCCGGCAGCACGACCGAACACCACCAGATCCAGCAGGGAGTTGCCGCCCAGACGGTTGGCACCGTGCACGGAGACGCAGGCGATCTCGCCCACCGCGAACAGACCGACCACCGGCACGTCGTTGCCATCCTTGTCCTGGGTCAGGCACTGGCCGTTCACGCTGGTCGGCACGCCGCCCATCATGTAGTGGCAGGTCGGGATGATGGGGATGGGCTCTTTGACCGGATCCACGTGGGCGAAGGTGCGAGAGAGCTCGCAGATGCCCGGCAGGCGGGATTCCAGCACCTCTTTGCCCAGATGATCCAGCTTGAGCTTGATGTGCGGGCCCCAGGGACCGTCACAGCCACGGCCTTCGCGGATCTCGATCATGATGGAACGGGCCACCACGTCGCGACCGGCCAGATCCTTGGCGTTTGGTGCATAACGCTCCATGAAGCGCTCGCCGTCCTTGTTCAGCAGGTAGCCGCCTTCACCACGGCAACCTTCGGTGACCAGTACCCCTGCCCCGGCGATACCGGTGGGGTGGAACTGCCAGAACTCCATGTCCTGCACGCCGACCCCGGCACGCAGCGCCATGCCGACGCCGTCACCGGTGTTGATGTGGGCGTTGGTGGTGGACTGGTAGATGCGACCGGCGCCGCCGGTGGCGAGCACGGTGGCCTTGGCCTTGAAGTAGACGACCTCGCCGCTCTCCATGTCGATGGCGGTACAGCCGACGATATGGCCATCCTGGTTCTTCACCAGATCCAGGGCATACCACTCGGAGAAGACGGTGGTCTTGTTCTTGACGTTTTGTTGATACAGGGTGTGCAGCAGGGCGTGACCGGTACGGTCGGCTGCCGCCGCGGTGCGGGCAGCCTGCTCGCCGCCGAAGTTTTTGGACTGACCGCCGAACGGACGCTGGTAGACGGTACCGTTGTCAAAGCGGGAGAAAGGCAAGCCCATGTTCTCCAGCTCATAGATGGCCTCGGGGCCGGTCTTGCACATGTACTCGATGGCTTCCTGATCACCGATATAATCGGAGCCCTTGACGGTGTCATACATGTGCCACTGCCAGTTGTCGTCGTGGGCATTGCCCAGGGCGACCGTGATCCCGCCCTGGGCGGAGACCGTGTGGGAACGGGTCGGGAAAACCTTGGATAACAGGGCGCAGCTCTTGCCGGACTGGGCAATCTGCAGCGCGGCGCGCATACCGGCGCCACCGGCACCGATCACGACCGCATCAAATTCACGAGTTGGAATAGTCACCTTACACACCCCACAGCACGACGAAACCAGTCATCACATAGACAAACAGCACCACCACCAGCACAAACTGCAGCGCACCGCGCAGTCCGACCGGCTTGATATAGTCGGTCAGCACCTGCCACAGACCGATCCAGGCGTGGATCAAGACGCATACGAGCGTCAGCAGGGTGAAGACCTTGGTGAAGGTGTTGGAGAAGAAGCCGGTCCACACCTCGTAGGTGATGTCGTTGAACGCGACAAAGCCAACCAGATAGAGGACGTAGCACGTCATGATGAGGGCGGTGGCGCGGATCAGGATGTAATCATGAACACCGCTGCGCCCGAAAGTTGCAGAATTGGTTACCATACCAGCACCCCCGCCAATACCGCCAAAACCGCGGTGATCACGAAGGCCACACGGGCACTCTGATTACCGGATTCCAGCTCTTCCCAATAGCCCATGTCCATGACCAGGTGCCGCAGACCGCCCACGATGTGGTAAGCCAGCGCGGTCAGGATCCCCCACAGCACGAACTTGACCAGGAAGTTGTCCATGATGGCAACGACCGATTCAAATCCTTCGGGAGAGGCGAGTGAAGTACCAAGCATCCACAGCAAGATGGCCAATGCCACAAAGGTGATGACCCCTGAGACACGATGCAAGATGGAAGCGATGGCGGTGACAGGAAAGCTGATCGTCTGTAGGTCGAGGTTTACAGGTCTCTGTTTGTTTTTCACGGCTTTGCCCACTCAGCTCCATTGAGCACGTTAGTTATTGTTTTCACACGCTTTGAGGGCGAGGAGTGGCATTTGTTAGGTTTTTGTTACCAAAACAACTCAGGAAAGCCAAAAATAACATTTTCGATATCACATCTGGCTTTGCGAAAGCGTTTCAAACACCGACGACCATCACCCACGTGGCGCAGTATATCGGCGGCCTTAACCAATGACAATCAAATAGCTACACAGAAAATCCAAAACCGTAAACCAGATCTCACAACAGCTTTAACAAGTCATTAATGATCATCCAGCAAAATTGACAAAGACATGGTTCTCTGGTTCAAATAAGGCGCTCCAGCCGCCGTGGTACGGGTAAGAACCTTTGCCAGCGTCATAACAGTCGTAATAAAGTAGGGCTGGAACCAAATTATAAAAGAGCAAAGGAGACGTGCTATGGCTGATAAGATAGCCACCCTACATCTGCCCGGAAAAGAGCCGGTTGAATTGCCGATCCTCTCCGGTACCGTTGGACCCGATGTGATCGATGTCAGAAAGCTGGGCACGCAAGGATATTTCACCTTCGACCCCGGTTTCATGGCCACCGGTTCTTGCAAATCATCTATCACCTACATCGATGGCGACCAGGGTGTCTTGCTGCACCGCGGTTACCCCATCGCCCAGTTGGCCACCCAGGCCAGCTACCTCGAAGTCTGCTACATCCTGCTGTACGGCGAGGCCCCCACCAAGACCCAATATGCGGAATTTGAACGTCTGGTCACCCGCCACACCATGGTGCACGAGCAGATCGCCTTCTTCTTCCGCGGCTTCCGCCGCGACGCCCACCCCATGGCCGTCATGTGCGGCGTGGTCAGCGCGCTGTCCGCTTTCTATCACGACGCCCTCGACATCAACAACGAGGAGCATCGCGAGATCTGTGCCTTCCGTCTGCTCTCCAAGATGCCGACCCTGGCCGCCATGTGTTACAAGTACTCCATCGGTCAGCCCTTCATGCAGCCGCGCAACGCCCTCTCCTATGCAGGCAACTTCCTGCACATGATGTTTGGCGTGCCGACCGAAGAGTACAAGGTCAACCCCATCGTCGAGCGCGCCATGGACCGCATTTTCACCCTGCATGCGGACCATGAGCAAAACGCCTCCACCTCCACCGTGCGTCTGGCCGGTTCTTCCGGTGCCAACCCGTTTGCCTGTATCGCCGCGGGGATCGCCTCCCTGTGGGGCCCGGCCCACGGTGGTGCCAACGAAGCCTGCCTCAAGATGCTCGAAGAGATTGGCTCCGTGGATCGCATCCCCGAGTACATCGGCCGCGCCAAGGACAAGAACGATCCGTTCCGTCTGATGGGCTTCGGTCACCGGGTCTACAAGAACCACGATCCCCGTGCCACCGTGATGCGTGAAACCTGCCACGAGGTGCTTACCGAGCTGCAGATCAAGGATCCGCTGCTGGACGTGGCCATGGAGCTGGAACGCATCGCGCTGTCCGACCCCTACTTCATCGAGAAGAAGCTCTACCCGAACGTGGACTTCTACTCCGGCATCATCATGAAGGCCATCGGCATCCCCATGTCCATGTTCACCGTGATCTTCGCCATCTCCCGTACCATCGGCTGGATTGCCCACTGGAACGAGATGCATTCGGACCCGGATCAGAAGATCGGCCGTCCCCGTCAGCTCTACACCGGTCAGCCCCTGCGCGAATTCGTGCCCCTCGACCAGCGCTGAGCCCGATCTGTCATGGTTTGTTACAAAGGCGGTCATTGACCGCCTTTTCTTTTGCAGGTTTAATCGCGCCCTTTTACGCCAAGGACACTCATCATGAAATCTCCCCTGCTCCTCAGCTCCGCCCTCCTGCTCAGCGCCTGCCAGAGCGCCCCGACCACCGAAACCCTCTATATCCAGGACAAACTGGCAGACTGCGTCGGCGTCGCCCCCATGAAGTGCATGCAGGTACGTAGTCAGCCAGGCGAGAGCTGGAGCCTCTTCTATCAGCAGATCGAAGGCTTCACCTTCGAGCCGGGCTACCGCTACCAGCTGGAAGTGACCAAGGAGCAACTTGCCGATGTGCCGGCCGATGCCCCTTCCTTGCGCTACCAGCTGGTCAAGGTCGTGAGCAAGGAACCGGTTCGCTGACGAGTCGCTGACAGGTGACCCGGTTTCGTTTGTGTGCTCTCTGGGGTATGCTGTCACCCCTTTTTGCCACGGTTTGAGTACGGACCCGACCCGCATCATGATCACGATCCGCACCATCCGCACGCCAGACTGGCCCGCCATCATGGCCATCCAGCACGAGTGTTATCACCAGTTCGAACCAGAGCCCCTCGAGGTGATGCAGAACAAAACCGAGCTGGCCCCCGCCTCCTGCTGGGTGGCCGAGCGTCAGGGCAAGGTGCTGGGTTACCTGCTCTGCCACCCCTGGCGTGCCCACCAGCCCCCGCCCCTCTCGGTGCCGATGAAGGCGCTGGCCGGTCACGACGAGTTCTATCTGCACGATCTCGCTGTCTCGAGCAAGGCACGCGGCCTGGGTGTCGGACAGCGGCTGCTGGCAAGGGCGCTCGCTTTCGCGAGCCATGCTGGATATCGCCATGCAGGCCTGGTGGCGGTTCAGGATGCCCCCGCCTTCTGGCGCAAGCAGGGGTTTGTGCCCGCCGACACCGGCAAATCGCTGGTGGAGTATGGTGACGGGGCTGTCTATATGCGGTTGCCCCTGGCAGACAGCGGTCCCAAACCGGGAACCATCAGCAGAATTCAATAAAAAGAGTTCAATAAAAAAGGCGCCTTTCGGCGCCTTTTTCTATTTCGCGTTGTGCTCCCCACGGGGAGATCAAGCCTTGAACTTGCTGAACACCAGAGAGGCGTTGGTACCGCCAAAGCCGAAGCTGTTGGACATGACGGTATTGAGGTCGGCCGCTTCGTATTCACGCACGATGGGCAGGCCCACGGCTTTCTCGTCCAGATTCTCGATGTTGATGCTGGGGGCGATGAAGCCGTGTTCCATCATCAGCAGGGAGTAGACGGCCTCGTGCACGCCGGCGGCGCCCAGAGCATGGCCGGTCATCGCCTTGGTGGCGGAGAGCTTGGGTGCATTGCTGCCAAACAGGGTCTGAATGGCTTCCAGCTCCTTGGTGTCACCGACCGGAGTGGAGGTACCGTGGGTGTTGATGTAATCCACCTTGCCGACCCCCTGCATCGCCATCTTCATGCAACGCACGGCGCCTTCACCGCTCGGGGCCACCATGTCGTAGCCGTCGGAGGTCGCACCGTAACCGGTGATTTCGGCGTAGATGTGGGCACCACGGGCCAGGGCGTGTTCCAGCTCCTCGACCACCAGGATGCCGCCGCCACCGGAGATGACGAAGCCGTCGCGGTCCGCATCATAGGTGCGGGACGCTTTTTCCGGGTTGTCGTTGTACTTGGTGGAGAGCGCGCCCATGGCGTCGAACTGGATGGTGGAAGACCAGTCCAGCTCCTCGCCGCCACCGGCAAAGATGATGTCCTGCTTGCCAAGCTGGATCAGTTCCAAGGCATGACCGATGCAGTGGGCAGAGGTCGCACAGGCGGAGCTGATGGTGTAGTTGACACCCTTGATCTTGAATGGGGTAGCAAGACAGGCGGAGGTGGTGGAGGACATGGTACGCGGCACCATGTAGGGACCCACCCGCTTGACGCCCTTTTCACGGGCGATATCGGCAGACTCGGAGGTGTTCTTGCCGGAGGCGCCGCCGGAACCGGTCACGATGCCGGTACGCTCGTTGGAGACCATCTCTTCCGGCAGGCCGGCATCTTCGATGGCCTGCTGCATGGAGAGGTAGGCGTAGGCCGCGGCGTCACCCATGAAACGCATGACTTTACGGTCGATCAGTTCAGACGGATCGAGTTTGATGTTACCCCAGACACGGCTGCGCAGGTTGTACTGCTCGAACTGCTCGGAATAGGTGATGCCGGATTTGCCTGCTTTCAGGGAGGCCAGCACCTCTTCCTTGTTGTTGCCGATACTGGAGATGACGCCGATACCGGTGATCACTGCTCTTCTCATTAATTCATCTCGTCTGGAAAAACTGGCACCGAGTCTACCCGCTTTCGGCTGCCAAACTGGTCTGCTTTCACGTAGAATGCCCGCGATTTTGTGACGCGAGCCGAGGAAAACGTGAGTCAAACATCCTTACATCATGCCCGATTGGACTGGAACGAAGCGGGAACTCCAGTCTCCAGTGAGTTCGGGGATGTGTACTTTTCCAATGATAACGGTCTAAGTGAAACCCGCTACGTCTTTTTGCAGCAAAATCGACTGCCAGAGCGATTTTCGCACCACGATAGTGACAGTTTCGTGATTGGTGAAACAGGTTTCGGTACAGGACTTAACTTTCTGGCCACAATGGCCGCCTTTCTGGAACAGGCCCCCCTGTCCGGCAACGGATCCCGGCTGCACTTCATCAGCGTCGAGAAATACCCCCTTACCCAGGCCGATCTGCGCAAGGCCCTGGCCGCCTGGCCCGAGCTTGCCCCCTTGAGCCAGCCTCTCATCGACCAGTGGCCGTTGCCGGTCTCCGGCTGCCATCGCCTGCTCTTTGCCGATGGCCGCATCCGCCTCGATCTCTGGTTTGGCGACATCAAGGAGATGCTGCCCCAGGTGCCCCATCCGGCAACCGGTCTGGTGGACGCCTGGTATCTGGACGGTTTCTCCCCTGCCAAGAACCCAGAGATGTGGACCCAAGATCTCTTCGACGATCTCGCTCGCCTCGCCCGCCCCGATGCCACCCTCTCGACCTTTACCTGCGCCGGTTTCGTGCGACGGGGGCTGATTGCCGCCGGCTTTGCCATGAAGAAGGTGAAGGGCCATGGCAGCAAGCGGGAGATGCTGGCGGGTGTTCGGGAAGGCAAAGTGCCGCAGCAGAGCATCGCCCCCTGGTATGCCCGCCCCGCAGGGCGGGAGGGAGAGGTGCTCATCATCGGTGGCGGCATCGCTTCCGCCATGACGGCGCTCTCTCTGGTGGAGCGGGGTCGGCACGTCACCTTGCTGTGCGAAGATGGCGAACCGGCCAGCGGCGCCTCCGGCAATCGACAAGGGGCGCTCTACCCCCTGCTCAACGGCGAGCACGATGCCCTGTCGCGCTTCTATTCGCTGGCCTTTGGCTTTGCCAGAAACCGGCTGCTGGCCCTGGCAAAGCACCACCCCGTCGCCTTCTCCCTGTGTGGCGTCACCCAACTCGGCTACGACGACAAATCCGCCGCCAAGCTTGCCAAGATGAGTCAGGGCCCCTTCCCCCCCGAGCTGATGCACCCACTCTCGGCAGCGGAGGTTGAGCAGGTGGTCGGCCTGCCCTGCGATGCGGATGGTGTGAGCTATCCCCTGGGGGGCTGGCTCTGTCCGGCGGATCTCACCCGCGCCGCCATCAGGGAGGCGCAGGCCAGCGGGCGGCTGGAAGTGGTGTTCAATGCCGCTGCGACCCACATTGCCGAGCAGGACGGTGGTTGGCGAGTGGAGAGCCGGGATGGCCGCCAGTGGCGTGCCCCCAATCTGGTGGTGGCAGCCGGGCATCAGCTGCCAGCCCTTCTCCCCTTTGCCGAGCTGCCGCTCTATCCGGTGCGCGGCCAGGTGAGCCATGTGCCGACCACGGCTGGCTTGAGCCAGCTCAAGACCGTGCTCTGCTACGATGGCTACCTCACCCCGGCCCACAACGGCGCGCACTGCATCGGGGCCAGCTATGGCCGCAACCAGACCGACCTTGCCTACCGCACCGACGAGCAGGAGCAGAACAGGGCGCGGCTGCAAGCCTGTGTACCCCAGCAGCGCTGGCCTGCCGAGGTGGATGTGAGCGGTGCTCAGGCCCGCGTCGGGGTGCGCTGCGCCAGCCGGGATCACCTGCCGGTCGCCGGGCCCGTCGCCCGGTTGGCGGCGCTGGCGGATCATGACGTCAACGCCCCCGCGGATCAGCAGAGCGCACTGCCCCTGCACGCCGGCCTCTACGTGCTGGGGGCGCTCGGCTCCCGGGGGCTCTGCTCGGCGCCCCTGTGCGGCGAGCTGGTCGCCAGCGAGATCTGCGGCGAGCCCCTGCCGCTGGCCGCCGATCTGCTGGAGGCGCTCCATCCCGCCCGCTACTGGGTGCGAAGGCTGCGCAGGGGCAAGCCACTGCGCGACTAGCCACCCAGGAGCCGGGGCTGCCGGCCTCCACGCCATTGGACACACCAACAAAAAACGGGCTCAATCAGCCCGTTTTTTTATGTTTCCCATGAGCGTCCATGGGCCTGTACACGTGTCATCAGCCAGCCCTGGGCCAGACGACCCCCAGCTTGCGCCCCTGATCGGTCTGGCTGGCCAGGGTGTCGAACCGCGCCCGGGTGGCCTCCAGCACCGCCTGCCCTGCCTGCCAGCCCTGATGCTCCAGGGTTGGGCAATCCCGGGTCACCGGCAACTGGGCGAGGCGCGTGCCAAGCTGGCTCACGCTCTCCAGCAGGATATCCTTGTGACGGCTCTCGTAATCAAACATGGCGGCCACCAGCTTGTCCCACTTCTGGCGCTCCTTCGCGGGCGCACGGGCCTTGTCCATCCAGTTGGGCACCCTGACCTGGATGCGGGCACGGACGCTGGCCTGCTCCAGCTCGCAGCGCGCCGCCGTCGCCTTCGTCTGCAACTGCCAGGAGAGCTGATAACTGGCCTTGCCGATGTGCCCGTCCGCCTGGGTGGGCGACAAGGCGGTGATCTGGCGCATCACGGCCCCCACATCGGCCCCGGAGACCCGATAGAACTGGAAGTCGACCTTGATATCGGGGGCGACCTTCACACCGGCATAGTGGGAAGGTACAGCACCGATTGAGGCGGCATAAATGAGGGCCACCGTCACCCCTGTCTTGCTGAAGAGTCCCATCTGTCCGCGGCTTTGCTCCTTGTGAGTCCCGGCTTAATTTCAATTAATAATCAATGCATTAATAACCCGATTGGGAGATTACCCCTGATCCAGCCCCCTGTCATCCGCTCTTGGCACCCGGTTGCTGCAAACGTGCGAGTCATCACCCCGGCTCAGGCGGGGATTTGCAGTCGAGATCACAAGCTGCCATCGAATGGATGGTGAAATACTCCTTAGTGGGTAATATCCGTAGTGTTTTTGTTGGCCGATGCCGGATAGTCCAGCGCAACCCTCTGGTGAGCCCTGGCAGGCCACCCCCTCATTTCAACTCTTGGGAAGGTTTTATGATAGAACTCCTGATCGGCACCCTGGTCACCCTGGCCGTGGGTCGCTACATCTTCAAGGGCTACTCCGCCACCGGGGTACTGCTCAGCGGCGGCCTGCTGCTGCTGGCGATCACCGCCCTGATGGGCAAGGCGGTGCTGCCGGCGAGCGTCCCCTCCACCGGCCACATGGCCACCGACATCTTCGAATACGTGCGCTTCCTGCTGGTCGACAGGGGGGGTGGCCTCGGCATGCTCATCATGGTGCTGTGCGGCTTTGCCGGCTACATGAGCCACATCGGCGCCAACACCATACTGGTGAAGCTCGCGAGCAAACCCCTCGGTGTCATCAAGTCCCCCTACATCCTGCTGGTGGCCGCCTATCTGGTCGCCTGCGCCATGTCGCTGGCGGTGAGCTCCGCAACCGGCCTCGGGGTTCTGCTGATGGCCACCCTCTTCCCGCTGATGGTCAACATGGGGATCTCCCGTGGCGCGGCGGCGGCGGTGTGCGCCTCGCCGGCCGCCATCATCCTCTCCCCCACCTCGGGGGACGTGGTGATGGCCGCCCAGGCCGCGAACATGGAGCTCATCGAGTTTGCCTTCAAGCTGACCCTGCCCATTTCCCTGGTGGCCATCGCCGCCATGGCGGTGACCCACTTCTTCTGGCAGCGTTATCTGGATCAGAAGGCCGGGGAGCACAACGCCGCGGTCGCCCCGAGCGATCTCGTCACCGACGCCCCCGGCTTCTACGCCATCCTCCCCTTCACCCCCATCATCGGTGTGCTGCTGTTTGACGGCAAACTGGGGCCCAAGCTCGATATCGTCACCATCATCGTCATCTGCCTGGTGCTGGCCGCCCTGCTGGAGCTGGTGCGCAAGCGCAACGGCCGCGAGCTGCTGGACGGGCTGCAGGTGTGCTGGCGCAACATGGCCGACGCCTTCGCCGGCGTGGTGATGCTGCTGGTGGGTGCCGGGGTCTTTGCCCAGGGTCTGATGGGGCTTGGTTTCATCGCCAACCTCCTGGATCTGGCCCAGAGCTTCGGTACCGGCGGCATCGTCATCATGCTGGTGCTGGTGGTCATCACCACCCTGGCGGCCTTCACCACGGGTTCCGGCAACGCCCCCTTCTACGCCTTCGTTGAGCTCATCCCCCATTTGGCCACCAGCCTCGGCGTCAACCCGGCCTATCTGGTGATCCCCATGCTGCAGGCATCCAACCTCGGCCGCACCATCTCGCCGGTCTCCGGGGTGGTGGTCGCCTGTGCGGGGATGGGCAATCTCTCTCCGTTCGAGGTGGTCAAACGTACCTCGCTGCCGGTGGCCGTCGGCCTGCTGGTAGTGATCCTCGCCACCCAGATCATGGTTCCCGCCTGACTCTTTACCGGCCCGGCTGCCGCCGGGCTGGTATCCCCCCCACCCCATGCAGTAGACTCGGTGCTCTTTTTTCCTAAGGAGGACCGAGCCTTGAGTATGACGGTTCAACTTGCCCACTTCAGCGACTGCCACTCCCATTTCGATGGCGCCCCCATGCGCTTCTCCCCCGATGGCGAGTCCGAATGGCGCACCCAGTGCGGCGGCTATGGCCGCATCCTGACCCGGCTCACCGCCCTGCGCCAACAGGCCGAGGCAGCCGGCCAGACCTGCCTGCTGCTGCATGGCGGCGATACCTTCCAGGGGTCACTTTACTTCAATCGCTTCAAAGGGCGGGCCAATGCGGACCTGCTGGCCCTCTTGCGACCGGATGCCATGGTGATCGGCAACCACGAATTCGATCTGGGCAACGGGCCGCTGGTGGAGTTTTTGCGCCAGCTCGATTTCCCGGTGCTCGCCGCCAACATCGACAACCGTCAGGAGCCCGCCGATGCCCCGCTGCGGCTGCAGGGACTGCCGCAGCTGTTTGACGCAAGCCGCCCCTGGCACAAGCGCGTCATCGACGACGTGCCCTTCGCCCTGCTCGGCATCACGCTGCCGCAGATGGCCGCCATCGCGAGCCCCGATCCCCACACCCGTTTCCACGGTATCGAAGAGACCTTGAGCCGTGCCCTCGGCGAGATCAAGGCCGCCGGCATCCAGCACATTATCCTGCTCAGCCACCTGGGTCTGGCGCAGGACAAGCGACTGGCGACCCGCTTCCCCGAGCTCAGCCTCATCGTCGGCGGACACACCCACAGCCTGCTGGGGGATCTGGCGCCGCTCGGGCTCGACAGCGAAGGCAGCTATCCCCTCATGGTGAACGGGGTGGCCATCCTGCACGCCGCCCACAGCGCCCTCTGTCTCGGGGTGTGCGAACTCACCTTCGACGAGCAGGGACGCGTGTGCCAAAGCCGCGGCCAGCTGGAGTGGTTACCCTGGGATCCCTGGCCCTTTGCTTCCCCGCCTCCTGCGGGGCTGCACTTCTGCGAACCGGCCCCCGAGCTCGAGCAGCATCTGGCCAGACGCTATCGCCCCGAGCTCGAAACCATGACCCGGCGCGTGGTGACCCGGCTCGCTGATCCGCTCCATCACCAGCGCCTGCCCGATGACAGCCTGCCCGCCGGCAGCCAGGTCGCCCCCCTGGTAGCGAGTGCCATGCTGGCCAGTGCCCGCGAACAGGTGGGTCAGGTGGACTTTGCCCTGCACAATGCCGGGGGCGTACGCTGCTCCCTCGAGCCCGGCCCCCTGACCGAAGCAGACGTTGCCGGACGCCTGCTGCCCTTTGCCATTCCCCTCACCCTCTACCGGGTGCACGGCCATGAACTGGCCGAAGCGCTGGAGGGGGCCATCGACAACGCCACCAACAACGGGGGGACGGGCAATGGCAGCGGCAGCTTCCCCTATACCGCCGGGGTGCGCTTCTGCTATCAGGCCGACAGACCCAAAGGGGAGAGGATCACTCGCCTGGAATGGGAAGCCAGCCCGGGTCAGTGGCAGCACGTCGAGCCGGATGCCATCTATCGCGGGGTCTCCAGTGCCTATACCGCCTCCGGCAAGGAGGGCTACACGGCCCTTGCCCGCACCCTGACCCAGCACAATCAGGAGCTCGGCATCACCCTGGCGGATGCCTTCCTGCGCTGGGCACGCCACCTGCCGGAACTCAGCCCCCTGCCGGCCTTGGTGGAGTATCACGGCCAGTGAATCTGGCACCGGCCCATCCCGGGTCGGTGCCGCCTTTCCCCCGCATAGGGGAATCCTGATCCGCTCCCAGGCGCAGGCCCCCTACCATGCAACCTCAGGCTGTGACGCCCGACTGCGCCAGCCCTGTCTTGTGATGGGGCCTGCCAGTGCAGCCAGAGGCGTGAAAACGATACTTTTACGAATTATTTCAGGTGCCTACACTTCTTCCATTGCATCGTGCAGCCCGGCTCGGCAAGATAAGCCCGCTTTTTCAGTCTTTCCCGCAGGAACAGGTCACCCATGAATCATGCCATCCGCTTTACCCCGCACCGCCACAATCCCGGGATCAGGCCGTCGGTCATCTTGCTCACCGCCCTGATGGCTCTGCTGTTCTGTCTGCGCAATCCGCTGTTCCACGGCATGGCCCCGGGATTTGATGCCTCCCTGTTTGCGGTGATGGGCAAGATGTGGAGCGAGGGGGGCGTACTCTATCGGGACATGATCGACATCAAGGGTCCCATGATCTTCGCCCTCGATGCACTGGGCTATGGCCTTGGTGGCTTCTTCGGGATCTGGCTGCTGGAGTGGGTGCTCTGCTGGCTGGGCCTCATGGCGAGCTGGCAGGCTTTTTCGCAGCTCGGGCTCTCGGTGCGGGCGCGACTTGGCAGCATGCTGGCCCTGCTGGCGCTCTACAGCACTCGCTACTACTACGGCAACATGACAGAGGACTGGACATTCCATCTGGCCCTCATCGCCCAGTGGGCTTTCATCACCATGCTGCTGGACAAGCGATTCAGCTGGGGACCGGCCCTGGTCGCCGCACTCACCTTCGCCATCGTGGCCTGGATGCGCACCAACAACGGCGCCTTCTGGGGTGCCTGGTATCTGGTGCTCTTCTGTCACTGGTGCCTGCGCGAGCAGTGGCGCTGCGCCTTTGCCCTGCTCTTTTCCAGCCTGCTTGGACTGGCCCTCGTCGGCGGCCCGCTCTATGCCTACTTCCAGCACCACGACGTGCTGGCAGAGTTCAAATACTACGCCTTCGGCATCTTCTTTGAAGGGAGCTACGGCAACGGTTTCTCTCCTGAGGTAGGCGCCGTCGGTCTGCTGCGCACCGGCCTCATCATGCTGCTGCCCGCCTTCCTCGTCCTGATGCTCGGGCGCCGCCAGGAGTGGTATCTCCCCGCGCTGTGCGCCACCCTCCTGGGGGTGCTGTTCACCCTGATCGCCAACTCGGTCTCCGGACATGTGTTCGATCACTATGACGTGCTCTATCTGCAGCTTGGCCTGCTGCCGCTCGCCTGCCTGCTGGACAGAAGCGAGCAGCGATCCGATGCCCTGGGGCTGCTTTGCATCTCCCTGGTGGTGCTGACCGCCAGCTGGCTGCTGGCCCAGCAGCTCGGTTACGGCTGGAGCACCAAGGAGTGGTCTCTGGAGCGGGTGCGCGAGGTGCTCGGCAACAGCCTGCTGTGGGCCTTGCCCGTGCTCATTCTGGTCCCGCTCTGGCGCGCCTGGGACGTGCGAAGCGCCACCCCCTGGCTCGCCTCGCTGGCCATGCTGGTACTGCTGGTCAACAACGCCTGGGAAGGCAATCTCAAGGGCAGGCCGTTCAATCCCCCCGCCCAGGTCAGGGTCGATCGTATCCTGGCCGAGACGGCGCCCACCGACAAGATCTGGGTCGATGGCATCCAGCCGCAATACTACCTCTGGACCGATCGCCAGCCGGCCTCCGCCTATCTGTTCTTTGCCAACGTCAACCCGCCCTACGATGTGCGCGAGCGGGTGCTGGCTGACATCCAGCGCCAACAACCCAAATTCATCATCGCCAAACCGGAGCGGGTGGCACAGGAGCTCAAGACTCCGACCTCCCCCTCCCACCTTGCCTTCTACCAGTATCTGGCAGCCCAGTATGAAGAGGTGGACCCGGGCCTGTACCGGCGCCGCTAATCAGGCACACAGAAGGGGCCATCCTGGTGATGGCCCCTTTTCGTTGTCGTCATAAAGAGGGGGGCCGACCATGTTCAAGGCGCTCCATCCTGACTACAATGGCGCTCTTTTTTGCGGCAGAGGGAAGAATCATGGCGGAGCTGACTTATCTGGGGGGCTATCCGGAGCCACTCAAGGCTCAGGTACAGCAGTTGATTGCGGCGGGCAAACTCGGCGAGATGCTGGCCAAACGCTACCCGCAAACCCACCTCGTCCAGAGCGACAAGGCGCTGCTCGCCTATACCATGGAGCTGAAGAACCGCTACCTGAAAAGCTCGGCGCCGCTTTCCAAGGTGATCTTCGACGGCAAGATCAACGTGATCAAGGATGCCCTGGGACTGCACACCTATGTCAGCCGGGTGCAAGGCAGCAAGCTCAAGGCCAAGAACGAGATCCGCATCGCCGCCCTGTTCAAGGAGGCCCATCCCGCCTTTCTCAAGATGATAGTGGTGCATGAGCTGGCCCACCTGAAGGAGAAGGATCACAACAAGGCTTTCTACCAGCTCTGCCAGCACATGGAACCGGACTATCATCAACTGGAGTTCGATCTCAGGCTCTGGCTCACCTGGCGTGATATCGAGCGTACCGCCCGCTGATCCCCTTGCAAGGAGGCAAGATGCGCCCATGGCACACACCTCTCCAGCCCGTTCGCCATGGGCACTGGTTGCTCCCGGGGCTGATGCTCTGGCTCTTCTCCCTGCCGCTGTCGGCCACCGAACGCTGGCAGCGTGATGACTACCTTGTCCAGAGCTTCATGGAAATCGCCATGAAACGGGAGTATGGCCATGAACAACAGGAGCACTTCTCCCGCTGGCCGGGCCCCGTGCGTCTCAAGCTCGTCAACGAATTCGGCGACAAGCCGCTGCAGGCCGAGGTCGTCAAGGTACAGACCCGTCACCTGAGCAGGATCACCGGTCACCCCATCGAGATTGTCAACGACAACCCCAATCTCACCCTCATCATGACCCGGCACAAACAGATGGCGAGCTGGGCTGCGCGCACCATGCGCCAGGACGAGTCGGTGCGCATCGCCCTCAAGGAGGGGATTTGCCTGGCCAATTTCGCCACCAACGCTCGCTACGAGATCACCCGTGCCACCATCATCATTCCGGTGGATTACAGCCGGGCAAAGGGCCGTTTTCTGGATTGCGTAGTGGAAGAGTTGAGCCAGGTGATGGGGCTGCCCAACGACTCGGACAAGGTGTTCCCCTCCATCTTCAATGACAGCAGCATCGACAGCTTTCTGACCGGGCTCGATTACGTGTTGCTCAGGCTTGCCTACCACCCGGCATTGCAACCGGGCATGACGGCGGACGAGGTACGCGCGGCGCTCCCCACCGCCCTCAAGGCACTACGCGCCAATGGCGACATCGCACAGGCCACCCAACGGGTGCAGGTCGACAGCCTCAAGCGTTGGGCGGGACTCTGAACGCAGCGCCGTCACTCTTCTACTCTTCGACTCTTTCGCCTTTCGCCTTTCGCCTTTCGCCTTTCGCCTTTCGCCTTTCGCCTTTCGCCTTTCGCCTTTCGCCTTTCGCCTTTCGCCTTTCGCCTTTCGCCTTTCGCCTTTCGCCTTTCGCCTTTCGCCTTTCGCCTTCATGGTCATGCGCTTACCCCATCAACGCAACACGCAGCCCATGGCTGCGTGTTTTGAAGAGCGGTTCGGCAAAGCCGGTACAGGGATCATCATCCGGCTGGAGACTCCTCCTCTCGGCCTGGCAGATCACGACGATGCTTGCCGCTGAGAGCTTATCTTCAGGCCTCCAGAGCCTCTTCCTCCGGCATCCAGCTATCGGCGTTTTCCCACACCTCCTGAACCATGGCTTCGGCCAGCTCCTTGTCTTCCTTGCTGGCGCGACTGACCGTCAGAGCCATGGCACTACCCGGTGCCACCCGCACATGCAGATCGGGAAAGCGCTCACCCAGTTGCTTGAGCAGCTCCTGGCGCAAGGCCTCCATGGTCGAGGTGGGGATCTGGTGTTTTCTGTCGATGATGATTTCCAGGCGCATAGGGTACGTCTCCATGATAATTAACTGTATTTTTATACAGTAACTTTAAAAAGTAAAGATGGTGGCTGCACATAGGCCCTCACCGTCCATGCCTTCTCGCTGACGATGTGCAGCCGAACGACCCCGATTTTCCCCCATCGCTGTCATCATGGAAAAAACAGTTGATATTGATTCTCATCCATCGCATTATTCATGTCTTGTTATAACATAACAGCAGAGGCAATCATGCGCCCCCATATTCACCCTGAATACCGCAAGGTTCTGTTCCACGATCTCGCCAGCAATACCTACTTTCTGATCGGCTCCACGCTGGCCACCGATCGCACCAGAGTGTGGGAAGATGGCAACACCTACCCCTATGTGACGCTGGATGTCTCCAGCGCGTCCCACCCCTTCTATACCGGCAAACAGAAGCAGGTCGGCAAGGAAGGTCAGGTCGCTCGCTTCGGCCAGCGATTCGGTCAGTTCTTCAGCAAAGGAAAAGAGAAACAATGAAAGTCCTCGCCTCCCTGAAATCCGCCAAGTCGCGTCACCCGGATTGCCAGATCGTACGTCGACGCGGCAAGCTGTTCGTCATCTGCAAGAGCAATCCCAGGTTCAAGGCTCGTCAGGGCTGATTGCGCATCCGCCCCTCATGGATAACAAAGGCCCTCGTCATGAGGGCTCTGTCATCTCTGGGCTCTGCTCACAGCGGGGTGGCGCACTTGCGGTACTCGGTGGGGCTGACCCCTACCCGCTTTCGGAACACCCGCGAGAAGTAGAGCTGATCGTCATAGCCCACCTGCTGGCCTATGGTGGCGACCGACAGCGGCGTGGTCTGCAGCAGCAGCTTGGCCCGCATGATGCGCTGATCCTCGCGCCAGCGCACTATGCTCACCCCCACCTGCTCGCGAAACAGGTGCGCGAGGCGCGAGGGAGACAAGAATACCTGCTCCGCCAGCGCTTCCACCGAGATCTCGGCCGAGAGGGACTCGCTCAGGATCTGGCACGCCTCGTGGACCCGGTGATCGATGGCGGGATAGGCATTCTGGGACGATGCCTCGTAGCAGCGGATGAGCAACCGCTCCAAGAGGTTCATGGCCAGTTGCTCCGACATGGGCCGCAGCTGCTTGTGGGTCTCCTCGATGTCGAGGAAGAGGGCGTCGAATTCGGTGAGCAGCTGGTTGTCCGCCAGTTGCAGTCGCCCCACCTGCTCCGTCACCTGGGGCCACTTGAGCCAGTCAGTCCAATAGGCCCGCGGCCGGAAATAGACCCAGCGGTGATACCACTCCCGGGCATCCGGCGCCCGGCCGTAATGGTGCACCGCCGCTGGTGGAAAGAGCAGCAGGTCGCCGGGTTCCACGGTGAAGGCCTTGTCCCCCTGAAAGATCTGCCCCTTGCCCTTGATGGTCAGATTGACGATGAACCCCTTCATGCCGTGGGGCCTGTCGATGGTGAAATCCAGCGCGCTCCCCTGCTCGATGGGAGTCATCCCCGAGACCAGGAAGACGTCGAAGGCGTAGCCAGGCAGCAGGGGATTGAGTTGTTTCGGCTTCTCTTTTTGCATCGAGGACATGGCGGAAAACAGGGTTTCGGTAAAAAAGTCGACATGGGCCATTGTAGAGATCCGGCGTAGGAACCCCCTATGTTCGCAAGCTGTTCGTTGTGAAATTGTTGAACTGGCTCACAGCTTGCCGGGGAAAACACCGGGCCGGCGCGAGGCCGGCCCGGTGACGAGGAAAGACATCGCTCAGATACGGGCTTTGCGCACCTGCTTGTAGCGGTCGAACAGCACGGCGGCGAGCAGGATGAGGCCACGCACCACGTACTGGGCAAACGGGGAGATGTTGAGCAGGTTCATGGCGTTCTCCATCAGCCCCAGGATCAGCACCCCGGCGATGATATAGGATATCTTGCCGATCCCCCCCTTCATGGAGACCCCACCCAGCACGCAGGCGGAGATCACCACCAGCTCGAAGCCGATGGAGGTCATGGGCTGACCCGAGGTCATGCGGGATGCGAGGATGATGCCGGCGAGCGAGGCGATGAGCCCGGTCATGGTGAAGATGATGATCTTGGTGCGCACCACGTTGACCCCGGCCAGACGCGCCGCCTCCTCGTTGCCCCCCATGGCCAGGGTATTGCGCCCGAAGGTGGTCTTGTTGAGCAGCAGACCGAACAACACGAAGCAGACAGCCGTCAGCCAGATGGGCGTCGGGATGCCAAGCAGGGCGGAGTTGCCAAGCTCGAAGAAGCCCTCCTCCACGATGCCCACCGCCTTGCCGTCGGAGATGATGTAGCCCACCCCGCGCGCCATCTGCATGGTGGCAAGGGTGGTGATGAGGGCGTTGATCTTGAATTTGGCCACGACGATGCCGTTGATGAGGCCAAAGACAAGGCCCACCGAGAGACCGGCCAGAATGCCGAGGGGGATGCTCTCGGTGGCGTTGATGCCCACCGCGCAGGCAACCCCGGAGCAGGCCACCACGGAGCCCACCGACATGTCGAACTCGCCGGAGGCGAGGCAGAACAGCATGCCGCAGGCCACCATGCCCGACATGGAGACGGCAAGCCCGAGCCCCCGCATGTTGATCAGGCTGGCGAAGTTGGGGACCAGCACGCAGGCGAGCAGGAACAGGATGGCGAAGATCACCAGCATGCCGTACTGATCCCAGATGCGGGTCAGTTGCAGGCGGGTACCGCTCGCCGCGGTGTCGTTGGCGGCTTGGCCGACCGAGGTCGTTGTTGTCATGGTATTTCTCCTGAAAATTCCGGGTGCTATCTCGTTGCGGTCAGCAGATCAACGGGCCGGCATGGCCAGATTGAGCGCCTTGACCTCGTTGGCCTCGTCGTGGGAAAGCTCGCCGGCGATCTCCCCCTCCCGCATGACCAGGATCCGATCCGCGATGCCCAGCACCTCCGGCAGCTCGCTCGAGACCACCACCACGGCGATGCCCACCTTGGCCAGATCGTAAATCACGTTGTAAATCTCGTTCTTTGCCCCGACGTCGATGCCTCGGGTCGGCTCGTCGAGCAGGATCACTTTCATGTCTTCCGACAGCCAGCGTCCCAGAATGGCCTTCTGCTGGTTGCCGCCGGAGAGGTTCATGATGGCCTGCTGGGGAGACGGGGTCTTGACCCGCATGTCGCGGATCCGCAGCCTCGCGTTCTCGTCCTCCCACTTCTGGTTGATCCAGAAGCCTCCCCACGCGTGGTGGCGGCGGGCGCTGATGTTGATGTTCTCCTGCACCGAATGGATGGGGATGATGCCGAGCGCCTTCCTGTCTTCGGTGCAGAGCATGATGCCGCTGCGAATGGCATCGATGGGGCTCTGAATGACCACCTGTTTGCCAAACACCGATATCTCGCCCCCCCGAGGTGTCTCGGCGCCGAAGATAAGCTTCATCAGCTCGCTGCGCCCGGCCCCCACCAGCCCGAAGATGCCGAGGATCTCCCCTCTCTTTACCTCGAGCGACACCGGCGCCTTGAGGCCGGGTCCCATCAGGTGCTCCACCTTGAGGCCCGCCTCGCCAAGCGGCCTTGGGCTGTAACCATAGATGTCGGTCAGTTCGCGCCCCACCATGGTCTTGACCAGCAGATCCCGGTCCACCTCGGCCATGGAAGCGAAGGTGCGCACGAACTGGCCATCCTTGAACACCGTGATGGCATCGCACAGGGCGAAGATCTCGTCCATGCGGTGGGAGACGTAGAGAATGACCTTGCCCTCGTCCCGCAACTGGCGGATGACCCGAAACAGCTGCTCAATCTCGCGGGACGAGAGGCTGCTGGTCGGCTCGTCGAAGGCGATGACGCTGGCGTCCCGGGTCAGGGCCTTGGCGATCTCCACCATCTGCCACTGACCCAGGGACAGGTACTTGAGCGGCGTCTCGGGGGAGACATCCATCCCGAGGCGTGCCAGCTGCCTGGCTGCATCCTGATAGAGCTTCTCCCGATCGATGACGCCGCGCCGGGTCGGCAACTGCCCCAGGTAGATGTTCTCCGCCACGCTCATTTCAGGGACCAGGTGCAGCTCCTGATAGATGATGGCAATCCCGCTCTCAAGGGCATCGACCGTGTTTTGGAACACTTTCTCCTGACCCGCCAGCTTCACCACCCCGCGGGTGGGCGCCTGAAAACCGCTCAGGATCTTGAGCAGGGTGGACTTGCCGGCCCCGTTCTCTCCCATCAGCGCGTGTACCGTGCCCTGCTGGCAGGCGAAGGAGACGTTCTGCAGCGCCTTGACGCCGGGAAACTCCTTGCTGATGCCGCAAAACTCCAGATATGGAACTTGATTCATGAGATGACTCCAGCCAGCCGGCACGGCGCACTCCGCCATGCCGGCATGGGTATCAAGGGATGGGGATCACAGCCCTTTCTTTTGCAGCTCGGCCTTGAAGTTGTCGCGGGTGATGAGCACCACGTCGGTCACCTCGGTGAACTTGGCAGGCTCGGCGCCGTTGACGACCCAGTCATGGAGCATCTGGATGCTCTTGTAGCCGTGTACGTCCGGGCTGGGCAGCAGGGAGCCGAGGAAGCCGGTGGCGCTGGACTTGGAGAGCTCGTTCACCGCATCCACCCCGTTGATACCGATGCCGATGACGTTCTCCGCCTTGAAGCCCTGCCCTTCGGTGGCGCGCACGCCGCCGAGCACGGTGTTGTCATTCATGCCGACGATGAGCCAGTTCTTGACCTCGGGGTGTTGCACCAGCATGGAGTTGGCGGCATCCAGCGCCCCCGGGATGTCGTTGCTCTTGGTGGGCGCGCGGAAGATCTGGCCCTCGGGGAAACCGGCGGCCTTGAGCGCGCCCAGGGAGCCCTCGACCCGGCGACGGGCGGTGTCGAGCTCGTCGGCGGTGATGGCGAGCACCCCGGTCGCCTTTACGTCCCACTGGCGCTTTTGCATCTCCTTGTAGAGCTCCTGCCCCTGACGCTCGCCAATCTTGGTGGCGGCCATCATCACCAGCGGCACCTGCTCCATGGGCTGGCCCTTGGCGTTGACGAACTGGTCATCCACCGTGATGACCTTCAGATCCATGCTGTTGGCCTTGGCCATGATGGCGGCACCGAGTTTGGGATCCGGGGTACAGATGACGAAACCCTTGGCGCCATTCGCCGCCAGACTGTCGATGGCATTGAGGGTCTTCTCCCCGTCGGGGACGGCTATCTTGATCACCTCGAAGCCCAGATCCTTGCCCGCCTTGTCGGCGAAGTTCCACTCGGTCTGGAACCAGGGCTCCTCGGGCTGCTTGACCAGGTAGCCCAGCTTCAGCGCTTCGGCCGAGAAAGCAGAATTTGCCATACCAAGGGCGAACCCCATTGCGATCATGCCTTTAACGATTTTGTTCATGCGAATGTCTCCAACGGTTCTATCAATCCATGTATCCACGCAGTGCTACTCGTTGAGTCAATCAAGTCGCAGCCATATAAAAACATGCTTAAACAGGACGTTATTGTTGTTGCTGGTTGAGCGAACCAAGTTGTAATCGTTTTCACAATTAAAAATGGAGAGCAGGATCACGCCATGAGATTGCAGCCATTTCGTCTATATAATTAGCAATTTCGTCACATATTGAATTTTAGAGAGCCGTCACCCTGTCGCACTGACAGCGTTAAAATCCATATTTCCAGCAGCCAATGGCTAACCGCCCCTCCTGCCCATCTCCTATGGTTCCCCCCAGTCACCCCTCATTGATGGTCAGGAGCACTTATGTCTGAGCACATCGTCATCGGACTCGATTTCGGCAGCGACTCGGTCAGGGCACTCGCCGTGCGCTGCCAGGACGGCGCCGAGCTGGCGACCCATGTCGTCTATTACCCGCGCTGGCAGGCAGGCCACTACTGCCAACCGGTCAACAACCAGTTCCGCCACCACCCCCTCGACTATCTGGAGTCCATGGAGCAGGCAGTGGTGGCGGTGGTAAGCCAGCTCACGCCGAGTCAGCGCACCGCCGTGCGCGGCATCGGGGTGGACAGCACCGGCTCCACCCCCGCCCCCATCGACAGAGAGGGGCGCGTGCTGGCCCTGCGTCCGGAGTTTGCCGACAACCCCAACGCCATGTTCGTGCTGTGGAAGGATCACACCGCCATCGAGGAGGCGGAGGCCATCACCGCCCTGTGCCACGGCGGCCAGTTCCCCGACTACAGCCGCTACATCGGCGGCATTTACTCCTCCGAGTGGTTCTGGGCCAAGATCCTGCACGTCTCCCGCGCCGATGCCGCCGTGCGCGCCGCCGCCTGCAACTGGGTCGAGCTGTGTGACTGGGTACCCGCCATCCTGAGCGGCACCCAGGCCCCGGCCACCCTCAAACGCGGGCGCTGTGCCGCTGGCCACAAGTCCCTCTGGCACCCGAGCTGGGGCGGCCTGCCCCCCGCCGACTTCCTCAATGCCCTGGATCCCCTGCTGACGGAGGATCTCGATTTCCCCCTCTTTACCGGCAGCTGGACCGCCGATCTCCCGGTCGGCACCCTGACCCCGGAGTGGGCGGAGCGGCTGCACCTCTCCTGCGAAGTGGTGATTGCCGGCGGCGCCTTTGACTGCCACATGGGGGCGGTGGGAGCCGGGGCCGGCAACAATGCGCTGGTGAAGGTGATAGGCACCTCCACCTGCGACATCCTGATCGCCGACGAGGCCACCATAGGTGATCGGGCCATTGCCGGGATCTGCGGCCAGGTGGATGGCAGCGTGGTGCCGGGCATGGTGGGGCTGGAGGCGGGACAGTCCGCGTTCGGTGACATCTATGCCTGGTATCAGCGCCAGCTAGGCTGGCCCCTTGACAGCCTCGCCGCCCAGTATCCGGAGCTTCGCACCGCCATCGAGCGCCACAAGCAGGCCCTGTTACCCAGCCTCGCCGCCGCCTGGGATCAGCAGCGCGACCTGGCGCACCTGCCGGTGGTGCTCGACTGGTTCAACGGCCGGCGCACCCCCTATGCCAACCAGCGCCTGCAGGGCACCCTCACGGGGATCAACCTCGGCACCGATGCCCCCGATCTCTTCGGTGCCCTGGTGGCCTCCACCGCCTTCGGTGCCCGCAGCATCATGGAGTGCATGACCAGTCAGCAGGTGCCGGTGGAGCAGGTGATCGCCCTTGGCGGCATCGCCCGCAAGTCCACCACCGTGATGCAGACCTGCGCCGACGTGATGAACAGGCCTATCCAGGTGGTGGCCTCGGATCAGTGCTGCGCCCTGGGGGCGGCCATCTTTGCCGCCGTGGCGGCCGGGATCCACGCCGATGTGGCCAAGGCCCAGCACCACATGGCGAGCGCCGTGGAGCGCACCCACCAGCCACACCCCGAGCGGGTCGCCGAGTATGAACGCCTCTACCAGCGCTACCTCGCCTGGGGCGCCGCCGCCGAACCGCTCTACAACCGGGGGGTGCCGGCATGAACCTCAAGACCCTCAAGGATCAGGTGCTCGCCGCCAATCTGGATCTGCCGCGCCATGGCCTGGTGACCTTCACCTGGGGCAACGTGAGCGGCATCGACCGAGAGCGCAATCTGGTGGTGATAAAGCCAAGCGGCGTCAGCTATGAGCGGATGCGGGTCGAGGACATGGTGGTGCTGGATCTGGCGGGCAAGCAGGTGGAGGGGGACCTTCGCCCCTCCTCCGACACCGCCACCCACCTGGTGCTCTATCGCGCCTATCCGGAGCTTGGCGGCGTGGTGCACACCCACTCCACCCATGCCACCGCCTGGGCCCAGGCGGGGCGTCCCATCCCCATTTTCGGCACCACCCAGGCCGACTACTTCCACGGCGAGATCCCCTGCTCCCGCCTGCTCACCCCGGGCGAAGTGGAGGAGGATTACGAGGGGCTGACCGGTCATCTCATCGTCGAAACCCTCAAGCAGACCCCCATCCTCACCATGCCGGGGGTGCTGGTGGCCAACCACGGCCCCTTCAGCTGGGGCAAGAGCGCCGAGGATGCAGTGCACAACGCCGTGGTGCTGGAAGAGGTGGCCCGCATGGCCTGGCTCACCGGCCAGATCAACCCGGGGGCCCGCCCCCTGCCCGATTACCTGCTGGAGAAGCACTACCAGCGCAAGCATGGCAAACACGCCTATTACGGCCAGACAAAAGCCTAAAAGAGGACAAACTCATGGAATTGATGAAACAGCTGGAAGTGTGGTTCCTGGTCGGCAGCCAGCACCTGTATGGCGCCACCACATTGAAGCAGGTGGCCGATCACGCCCACACCATCGCCAGCCAGCTCAACGAGGGGGCGAACCTGCCCCTCAAGATAGTGCTCAAACCCACCGGTACCACCCTGGATGAAATCAGCGCGGTGGCCCGGGATGCCAACCACGACGAGCGCTGCGCCGGGCTCATGGTGTGGATGCACACCTTCTCCCCCGCCAAGATGTGGATCCCGGCGCTGAGCCAGTTGCAAAAGCCCCTGCTGCAATTTCACACCCAGTTCAACCGGGATCTCCCCTGGAGCGAGATCGACATGGACTTCATGAACCTGAACCAGACCGCCCACGGCGGGCGCGAGTTCGGCTTCATGGGGGCCCGCCTGCGGCTGCCGCGCACCGTGGTGGTGGGTCACTGGCAAGATGAAGAGGCCAGACAGAAGATTGGCAACTGGATGCGCATCGCCGCCGCCATCCACGACAGCCGCCACCTCAAGATCGCCCGTTTTGGCGACAACATGCGCAACGTGGCGGTCACCGAGGGCGACAAGATTGAGGCCCAGATCCAGTTCGGCTATCAGGTGAACTACCACCCGGTCGGCGATCTGGTCAAGGTGATCGATGCCGTGCCCGACAGCGACATCGAGGCGCTGCTGGCCGAGTATGAGGCGACCTACACCCTGACCGAGGCGGTGCAGGCGGGTGGGGTGCTTCGCGCCTCCCTGTATGAGGCGGCGCGCCAGGAGCTGGGGGTGAAGAAGTTCCTCACCGACGGTGGTTTTGGCGCTTTCACCACCACCTTCGAAGATCTCTATGGTCTGCACCAGCTACCGGGCCTCGCCTGCCAGCGCCTGATGCAGCAAGGCTTCGGTTTTGGGGCAGAAGGGGACTGGAAGACCGCGGCCCTCTTGCGCACCCTGAAAGTGATGGGATATGGCCTTGCGGGGGGCGCCTCCTTCATGGAGGACTACACCTACCACCTGGAGGCGGGCAACAACCTGGTGCTGGGGGCCCACATGCTGGAGGTCTGCCCCTCCATCGCCGCAGGCAAACCCGTGCTGGACGCCCAGCATTTAGGCATAGGCAAGAAGGCCGATCCGGCCCGCCTGCTGTTCGCGGCCCCGGCGGGCAAGGCGGTCAACGCCAGCCTCATCGATCTCGGCAACCGCTTCCGTCTGGTGGTCAATCAGCTGGAAGTGGTGGACCTGCCAGAGGCCATGCCGAAACTCCCGGTGGCCAGCGCCCTGTGGAAACCCCTGCCGGACCTGCAGACCAGCGCCGAGGCCTGGATCCTGGCGGGCGCCGCCCACCACTCGGTGTTCACCCAGGCGGTGGACATCGAGCAGCTGCGCACCTTCGCCGACATCATGGGCATCGAGTTTGTGGTCATCGACGAGCACACCCGCATCCCCGCGCTCAAGGAGCAACTGCGCTGGAACGAGGTCTACTACAAGATCTGCCAGTGACCCTTTAATCGGCCAGCGGCCATCACCATGACAACAGCCCCGCCCGCGGGGCTGTTTCATTTCGCGTCCCCTCAGGGATGACCCTCCCCCTCCAGCAGCCAGTGACAGACCCGCTGCACCCCGTGGCGCCGGCTGTCGGGCCGGGCGAGCAGGGCGTATTCGTGATCCGTCTCCAGCACGGGGGCGAAGGGAGCGACCAGGGCGCCGCTCTCCAGCTCCTCGGCCACTATGGTGGGATCCCCGAGAGAGAGGCCAAACCCCTGCAAGGCGGCATTCATCGCCAAGTCCAGGGTATCGAACAGCTGCCCCCCCTGGGGCTGCCAGGGGATGTCGAGGAAGGCGGCAAACCAGTTGCGCCAATCCCGCCTATCGGCGCTGGCATGGATGAGGGGCAGCAGGGGCAGCTCGTTCAGGTCGCGCTCGAACAGACGATGCTTGGCAGCAAACGCCGGGGCGCAGACCGGGGTCAGCCGTTCCCGAAACAGGGGCTGGCTGTGGGGATAGCGCCCCAGGCAGGGCTGGTAGACGATGGCGAGATCGAAGGGCTCCCGGGAGAAGTCGATGCCATGGCTGTGGCTGCCACGCACCTCCACCGCCTCCCCCTCGAACGCCTGCAACCGCCGCAGCAGCCAGCGGCTGGCGCAGGAGGGCACCTTGATGCTGATCGCCTGTTCGTGGGGCAGGGTCTGCAAGGCGCTGAGCCCCTCCCCCATGCGGGCCAGCCCTTCACGAACGAAAGGCAGCAGCCGCTCGGCGGCGGGGGTCAAGGTGAGACAACGGGTGCCGCGCACGAACAGCAGGTGGCCCAGGCGCGCCTCCAGCTGGGCGATCTGCTTGCTCACCGCCCCCTGGCTCACGCACAGCTCGTCGGCAGCCAGGGTAAAGCTCAGGTGGCGGGCAGAACACTCGAAGACCTGCAGGCCATAGAGAGGCAACTGAGTGCGCGGCTGGGTGGACAACATGACAAGCCTCCATGCTTGAGAAAAACTCATGCATACCATGCCGAATAATCCGTTGTCCGGCAAGCCTTGGGGGGGCTAAAAAGGGACCTCTTTCACACACGCAGGTGACGGCCCCATGTCCATCCCCCAGGTTTCCAGCAAACTGCCCCAGGTGGGCACCACCATCTTCACCGTGATCGGGGATCTGGCCGCCCGCCACCCCAGCATCAACCTCTCCCAGGGGGCGCCGAGCTTCCCCTGCGATCCCGAGCTCATCCGGGTGACCCACGAGGCCATGCTGGCCGGTGAAAACCAGTACGCCCCCATGACGGGGCTGCCTGCCCTGCGCGAACAACTGGCGGCCAAGATTGCAGCCAGCTACGGCCATCACTATGACGCGGGCGAGGAAATCACCATCACCGCCAGCGCCAGCGAAGCCCTGTTCTGCGCCATCACCGCCCTGGTTCACCCCGGCGACGAGGTGATCATGTTCGAGCCGGCGTTTGACAGCTACCGCCCCATGATCCAGTTGCAGGGAGCCACCCCTGTGGTGATCGCCCTCAAGGCGCCGGATTTCGCCATTCCCTGGGACGAGGTGGCCGCCCGCATCACCCCCCGCACCCGCATGATAGTGCTCAACACCCCCCACAACCCCACCGGCACCGTCTGGCAGGCAGGGGATCAGGAGCGCCTCGCCCGCCTGGTGCGCGGCACCGACATCCTGATCCTCTCGGACGAGGTGTACGAGCACGTGGTGTTCGACGGCGCCCTGCACCAGAGCGTCATCCGCTATCCGGAGCTGGTGGAGCGCTCCGTCGCCGTCTTCTCCTTCGGCAAGACCTTCCACGTCACCGGCTGGCGGGTGGGCTACTGCGTGGCTCCCCGTCCCCTGATGGAGGAGATCCGCAAGGTGCACCAGTTCGCCATGTTCGCCGCCGACACCCCCATGCAGTACGGCTTCGCCCACCTGTTGCAGCAACCGGCCCACTATCAGGGGCTGGCAGCCTTCTACCAGCGCAAGCGTGACCTGCTCGCCTCGGCCCTGGTGGATTCGCGCCTGACCCTGCTCCCCTCGGCGGGCAGCTTCTTCATGCTGGCGAGCTACGAGCGGGTAAGCGACGAGCCCGACAGCCTCTTCGTGCAGCGGCTCATCCGCGATCACGGGGTCGCCACCATTCCGGTCTCCGCCTTCTATCACGACGGCACGGATCAAAGAGTCATCCGCCTCTCCTTCTCCAAGGATGACGACACCCTGCTGGCGGGCGCCGAGCGCCTGTGCGCCGTCTAGGGGGCACCATGGATTCACTGCGCGTTGCCGTCCTCCAGATGGTCTCCGGGGATGACCTTGACCACAACCTGACCCAGGCCGAGGCGTTGCTGCGTCAGGCCGCGGCCGAGGGGGCAGAGCTGGCCCTGCTGCCCGAATATTTCTACCTGATGCCGGTCGATGAGCGGGCGCGCGTGGCCCTGGCCGCCCCCGTTGGCGATCACCCCCTGCTTGCCTGGGCACAAGGCTTGGCCCGGGAGCTCGGGCTCTGGCTGCTGGCGGGCACCCTGCCCCTTGAAAGCGAGGAGCCAGGCAAGATGCACAACAGCAGCCTGCTCATCGACCCGCAAGGGCAGCTCGCAAGCCGCTACGACAAGCTGCACCTGTTTGGCTTTTGCACCGGGCAGGAGCAGTATGACGAGGCCGCGACCATGACCCCGGGCCGGGAGGTGGTGAGCCATCCCCTGCCCTGGGGCGTGCTGCGCCTCGGGATCTGCTACGACCTGCGCTTCCCGGAGCTGTTTCGCCTGGGGCCCGCCCCCGATTTCATCGCCCTGCCCGCGGCCTTCACCCACACCACCGGGCTCGCGCACTGGGCGCTGCTGCTGCGGGCCCGTGCGGTGGAAAACCTGGCCTTCGTGTTTGCCAGTGCCCAGGGGGGACATCACCCCGGTGGGCGGCGCACCTTCGGCCACAGCATGATCATCGATCCCTGGGGCCGGATACTGGCCCAGGTAGAGGAGGGTCAGGGCATGGCCATCGCCACCCTGGATCTGGCAGCACAGCGCACGGTGCGCAGCCAGTTGCCGGCCCTCACCCATCGCAAGATAGCCGTCGGCCCTTGAGGCCGGCACCCTTTAGCACGCTAGGAATGACACCACACTTCAAGGGACTGACCATGAAACTCAACACACTGATGATGCTGATGGCCCTGGCCACCGCCGGCCAGGCCGCCGCCAAACCCCTGGTGATCGCCACCGATGCCACCTATCCCCCCTTCGAGATGGTCGACAGCAGCGGCAAGCTCGGCGGCTTCGAGGTCGATCTCGCCTATGCCCTGTGCGCGGCCATGAAGACCGAGTGCGAGGTGATCAACCAGCCCTGGGATGCCCTGCTGCCGGGCCTGCAGGTGCGCAAGTACGACGCCATCATGTCCTCCATGAACATCACGGACGAGCGGCGCCAGAAAGTGGACTTCAGCCAGGTCTACTACATGATGCAGAACCGCTTCGTGGGGCGCAGCGACAAGGCGGCCGACTTTGCAGACGATCCGGCCCACTTCAAGGGCAAGGTGATCGCGGTGCAGGAGGGCACTCCCCAGGACAACTTCGTCACCGCCCGCTATGGCGAGGTGGCCAAGATCAAGCGCTACGTCAACGCCCAGTCTCCCATGCTGGATCTGCAGTCCGGCCGCGCCGACTACACCTTCGGCAACATGGTGCAGTTGAAGGTCGGCTTCCTCGACAAGGAGATGGGCAAGCAGTTCGCCTTCGTCGGCCCCCAGTTCAACGGCACCCAGGACAAGATCCTGGGAGAAGGGGTGGCGGTAGCCCTTCGCAAACACGATGACAAGCTCAAGGCCCGCTTCGATGCCGCCATCGAGAGTGTCAAGGCCGACGGCACCTTCAACACACTGCTCAAGAAGTACCAGCTCGAAGATCTGCTCTGATCCCGGCATGCCGGCCCCCTGGACAGTTGCAAGGGGCCACGGCAACAGGGCGGCCATTGGCCGCCCTGTGTCGTTTCCCGGCCTCTCGCCGTTATTGGGCCAGGCCCAGGTGTCCGGCAATCTCCTGATACAGGGTCTGGTAGTTGTCGTCGAAGTGGTGGGAGCCCGGCAGGGTCACCGTCGTCACGTTCGGCTGCTGCAAGCGCGGACAGAGTTTGACCGGGGAGTCATCCTCCGCCCCCTGCACGCAGAGCAGCGGCAGAGTCTGAATGCGTGTCACCTCCGGCAGGGTGGGATAGCTGCCCCCCTTGTCGTGCACCACCATGTCGCTGACGTGGATTTCGAAATCCGACGCCGTCGAGGGGGAGAGCATCACGGCCCCCGCCAGGCTGCCGCGATAGGCTGGCGGCAGACGATTGATGACGAAGGGCACTATCTCGGCACCAAAGGAGAAACCCACCAGCAACCAGCGCTGGCGCCCCCAACGGGACTGGTACTCGGTGAGGATGCGCACCAGATCCGCCGTCGCCTGCTCCGGCGTCTTCTTCTTCCAGTAATAGGAGAGCGAGCTCCAGCCCACCACCGGCATGCCGTGGGCCTGCAACTGGGCGCTGAGCCCCTTGTCCAGCGCCGCCCAGCCGCCATCCCCGCTCATGAAAACCACCATGGGGGCAGACGAGGCTTGCGCCACCGGCAACTCCACCAGCCCCAGCTCCGCACCGACCCGGCCCGGCTGGGCGGCCACTGCCGGCAAGGTGAACGAAGAGACGAAACAGCAAATCAACAGCAACAACATGGCTCTCATGGGCCAACTCCTATTTTTTCATGAGCCCGAAGGGGCCGCGACTGATGAGGGAGACGAGATGGGTCAAGGTGCGGGGCAGCACCAGATGGCCGGTACAGAGCAGGTAGCGGGGCTCCCACCTTGGGCCGAACTTCTCCTTGTAACGCCGCAATCCCTGGAAGTTGTAGAAACGGCTGCCCCGGGTGAACAGGGTGTTGCCAAGGCGGGCCCAGTAACCGCCGAGGGGGTTGTCGTTGAAGCCCGACATGGGGGCCATCCCCAGGTTGAAGCTGGCATAACCCTCCTGCTTGCCCCACAGCAGGAGCTCGACAAACAGGAAATCCATGACAGGCGCCGCCCCTGTGTCGAGGCTGTAGCGCATCAGATCGATGGAGAGGCTCTCCTTGTTGTCGCTGGTCCATAGGTTGGCAAACCCGACGATCTGCCCCTCCCGCCGCACCAGCGCCATCGGGTTGAGGGTGAGGTAGGCGGGATCGAAACTGCCCACGGAGAAGCCCTTCTCCCTGCCCTGCTTGCTGTGCAGCCAGCTGTCGGAGATCCCCTTCAACTCGGGCAGCAGGGGGGCAATCTCACCGGGGGCCACCACCTCGAAGCGCAGCCCTTCCCGCTTGCCCTTGGCGTGACTCTGGCGCAGGTTGCGCAGGCGACTGCCGGCGAGATCGAAGCTCGGCAGATCCACGATGGCCTCCTCCCCCAGCTTGAAGGGGATGAGCCCGAGATCCAGATAGACAGGCAGATAACGGGCCGACACCTGGTAGAAGACAGGGCTGACGTCGTGCTCGTCACAGCGCTCGCGAAACTGCCAGAGCAGCTCCTCCACCAGAGAGGGCTGACCGACGGGATCCCCCATCACTATCCAGCTACTGCCCTCGGCCCCGTACATGAGTAAGGCCTCGCCGCTGGGGTGGAACAGCAGGGACTTGTCCCCGAGCTGGGCCAGGTAGCCGTGGCCTCCCCCTGCCCGCATCACCAGCCCATGGGCACGGGAGAGCGCCTCGGCATCCGGCTTGCCGACGGGCAGGCGCAAGGGGGCCAGCAGATGGGCCACCCCGACCACCGCCAGCACGCCGATGACGCTCCCCATGGCGCGCAGGGCACGGGAGGCGGCCCCGGGCCCGTGGGCCGAGACGTGCAGCCAGAGGGAGGGGTCGTACTCCACATGGCGGTAGGAGAAGAGCAGCAACCACAAGGCCCCCAGCAGCACGGCCCCCACCGACATCAGCCAGGAAGGGGTGAACCGGGCGTGAAGCAGGGAACCCTTGCGATAAAAGAGAGGGCGGCAGGGGGTGATGATGAGCAAGAAGCCCCCGAGCAGCAGGGCGGACTCCCAGTCAAACCCCTTGAACAGGGAGAACAGCATGCCAAGCCCCAACAGCCACTGGGTGATCCTGAATGCCCCGTCATGACGGCGGTAGAGGCTGTGGGCCAGCAACAGCAGCAACACGCCGCTGACGCTGCCGAGCACATGGGAGAGCTCCAGCAGGTGCAGGGGCAACACCTCCAGGAAGGCTTCGATCCGCCCCCTCATAGTCGGGATCATCCCGGAGCAGAGCAGCAGGGTGCCCGCCGCGAAGGTACCCATGCTCACCAGGGCGGGCACGAACTCCCGGGTCGCCATCATCACCCCCTGCAGCCGGTGCAGGCGGGCCCGCTGTTGCAGCAGCTCCTGACCTGCGAACAGCAGCAGGGCACAGAGGAAGGGCAGGAAGTAGTAGACGCAGCGGTAGATAAGCAGGGAGGCGAGCAGCTTGTCCACCGGCAGATAGTGGGTGAGCAGCAGGCTCATGCTCGCCTCGAAGACCCCGATGCCCCCCGGCACATGGGCCAGCACCCCGAGCAGGCTGGAGAGCACGAAGGCACTGAGCAGCACCGGATAGGGCACGCTGCCCGATGGCAGCAGCACATAGAGCACGGCGGCGGCGGCCATCCAGTCGAGCAGGGCGATGAGCAGTTGCAGCAGGCGGTATCTGATGCGCGGCAGGAACAGCGGGTGTCCGCGCCAGACCAGGGCTGTCCCCGGCCACACCAGATACGCCAACACCGTCAGCAGGGCCAGGCCCCCCGCCAGTTGCAACAACCCGGTCGCCCAGCGGGGCCAGTCCACCAGCAGGGCCGCCCCCTGCCCCAGCAGCAGGGCACTGCCCCCCCAGCCCAGCAGACCGAGGAAGAAGGTGATGGAGCAAAAGAGAATTACCCTGGCCACCTCCCCGGTGCCAAGCCCCAGGGAGGAGTAGAGCCGGTAGCGTACCGAGGAGCCGGTGAGCAGCGCAAAGCCCAGGGTGTTGGAGAAGGTGTAGGCGATGAAGGAGGTCATCCCCACCTGCTGCCAGGGCAGGCGTTTGTCCAGCACCTTCAGTGCCAGCAGATCATAGCAGCAGAGGCAGCCATAGCTGAGCAGGGTGAGCAGCAGGGCGCCCCCCAACTGCGGCAAGGGTTGTGACCAGATGGCCTGGCGGATGTCGTGCCAGTGCCACAGGTGGGTCAAATGATAGAGGACGGTCAAGGCCGCCCCCAGCAGCAGCAGGCTGCACAGGGGGCCTATCCAGATCAACAGCTGACGCCGCATTCAAGATTCCTGTCAAAAAGCGTGGAGAAAGAGAGCCTCCGAAAGCGGGCGGACAAGGCGCCCTCCCGGAGTGACTCCCCCACAGGCGGCGCGTGACGCCGCACGTTCACGGGGGCAATCCTATGATTTACCAGGCCCTGCCCGCTCGCCACTTTTCTTCTGTAACCTTATGTACAGGCAGACAAAACATCCCCGTCCGGGATAGAGGCAGGAGACGCCATGACACCCTCCCCCCTGATAAGACGCTTCCCCCAAAACGCCCTGGGGCGCGATCTGGCCGTCGGCGACATCCACGGCCACTTCGCCCTGTTGCAGCAGGCCCTCGACACCCTGGATTTTGATCCCGCCCGGGACCGTCTCTTCAGCGTCGGGGATCTGGCGGATCGCGGGCCCGAGTGCAGCGAGGTGATCCACTGGCTGGCCAGACCCTGGTTTCACCCGGTCTGCGGCAATCACGACGACTACGTCTGCCGTTACGAGAGCTGCGATCGGGAGAACTGGATCCGAAACGGCGGCGGCTGGTTTCAGCACCTGACCCCTGCCGAGCAGGCGGCGTTCGCCGTCCACTACCGCAGCCTGCCCCTGGTCATCGAGGTGGCCACCCCGGCCGGTCCGGTCGGGCTGCTTCACGCCGATTGTCCCTTCTCCTCCTGGCAGGGGCTGCTGGACCAACTCGATGCCGGGGTGAGCGGCGGACGGCTTCGGGCCATCAAGAACGTCTGCCTCTGGTCAAGGCGCCGTATCGAACGGCTGGACGAGAGCGGGGTCGCGGATCTCGCCGCCCTGGTGGTGGGCCACACCCCGGTGAGGGAGCCGGTGCGCCTTGGCAACGTCCACTACATCGACACCGGCGGCTGGTATCCCGAGGAGGGCGGCTACTTCACCCTGCTGGACCTCAATACCCTGACCCCTCACTTTCCCCTGCCCTGAGCCGGACCGATGGGATGATCAGGCTCACGGACAACGCCCACTGCCCATTAAAGCGCCAGGCGAACGCCCCGGACTTCGCTCTGCCAGCGCGATGGTTTACCATGCAGGCAATTGCGGTGCATGGCACCCCCACCCAGGCGCCAGGCGCCGCCGTCATCGGACACTCCTTTCGAGCAACATGAGCACATCAGCGCACCCGGCCAGCGGGCCCACGTTCTATTTCCACGACTACGAGACCTTCGGCATCAGTCCGGCCAAAGACAGACCGGCGCAGTTTGCGGGCATTCGCACCGACGGGGATTTCAACGTCATCGGCGAGCCGCTGGTGATTTACTGCAAGCCGCCGGCGGATTACCTGCCGGAGCCGGAAGCCTGCCTCATCACCGGCATCACGCCGCAAAAGGCGATGAAGGACGGCCTGTGCGAGGCGGACTTCATCCGCCAGATCCACGCAGAGTTCGCCACCCCGGGCACCTGCGTGCTCGGCTACAACAGCATCCGCTTCGATGACGAGGTGACCCGCTACACCCTCTATCGCAACTTCTATGACCCCTATGCCTACGCCTGGCAGAACGGCAACTCCCGCTGGGACATCCTCGACATGCTGCGGGCCTGCTACGCCCTGCGCCCGCAGGGGATAGAGTGGGCGTTTGACGACGAGGGCAAGCCGAGCTTCAGGCTGGAGAAGCTCACCGTCGCCAACGGCGTGGCCCACGCCAACGCCCACGATGCGCTCTCGGATGTGCTGGCCACCATCGAGATGGCCAGGCTGGTGAAAAAGGCTCAGCCCAAGCTCTTCGAGTACCTCTTTGATCTTCGCAACAAGAACAAGGTGAAGGCCCTCATCGACGTGGTGACCATGAAACCCCTGGTGCACGTCTCCGGCATGTTCTCCCCCTGGCAGGGGTGTGCAAGCTGGGTGTCGCCGCTCGCCTGGCACCCCACCAACCAGAACGCGGTGATCATGGTGGATCTGACCCGTGACCCCACTCCGCTTATCGAGCTCTCCTGCGAGGAGATCCGCGAGCGCCTCTACACCAAAAAAGAGGAGCTGGGGGATCTGGCCGGCATTCCGGTCAAACTGGTGCACATCAACAAGTGCCCGGTGCTGGCCCCGGCCGCCACCCTGACGCCGGAGCGGGCGGACGAGCTGGGCATCAACCGGGCTCAGTGCCGCAAGAGCCTGGATCTGCTGCGGGCCCACCCCGAGGTGCGGGAAAAACTGGTGGAGGTGTTCAACCAGGAGTTTGCCGGCAGCAATGACGGCGACCCCGACACCCAGCTCTACGCCGGTTTCTTCGGCCACGGCGACAAGTCCACCATGGATCTGGTGCGCGCCACCCCGGCGGATCTGCTGGGGGAGCGGGAGTTTGCCTTCACGGATCCCCGTCTGCCCGAGATGCTGTTCCGTTACCGCGCCCGCAACTGGCCCCACACCTTGAGCGAAGCGGAGCAGAAGCGCTGGCGCCTGCACTGCAGCGACTACTTCAGCCGCCGTCTGCCGGATTATGTGCCGCGCCTGGAAGCCCTGGCGGAACAGAACCAGGGGAACGAACGGAACTTTGCGATTCTAAAGAGTCTCTATCACTACCTTGAAAATCTATGAGATGTGAGCCGTTTCACAGTTAAAAACCGATGCGTTTCCCCGGCTCGCGACATAATGGGCAGGGAGCCCAAGCTCCTGATAGTGTGAATATTTAGATGCGCTGACGGCATGGATGCCGTGCTTTCGACTGTTGGGGAACTCTCGTTTTATGCGTTCAGCTCTGCCTGCTTTGACACTCGTCGCCTGTGCCCTGCTGCCCCAGGCCGCCCTCGCTGGCGCCCGGTTCGAGGTGCCAGACTACCTCTTGCGCCTGCCGGAGCAGACCTACCGGCTCATCGAGCACAACTTCAGCACCCTCTACCAGCAGACCGACTTCACCCCGCAAATCACCAACAGCTATTTCAACCACTCGGATCTCTACCGCTTCGCCGGCATTCCCCTGGCCATCACGCCGCAAAACGGCTTCCAGATGGAGGTGTTCGGCCAGCTCTACAACAAGTCGTCCCAGATCTATGCCCAGATGAGCCAGGATCTCTCCCTCTATCGCACCCTGCGGGTGGACATGATGGGGGATCAGAGCGACGAGATCGCCATCGGCATGGGGCTCGGCATCCCCCTGACAACTCGCCTCACCGTCAAGGCGCTCGCCTCCAGCAACGAGATCCCGGGCTATGGTTCCGCCAATTACGCCATCGGGATGGAGTGGCACTTCTAGAGACCATTTCGCCACATAAAAAAGGCTCCCGAGGGAGCCTTTTTGCAGTGCAACGCCATCAGGGGTAGCGGATCACCGCCCCCTGCCCCCCTTGCAGCACCAGGGTGCTCCCCAGGGGCGTCTCGTCCCAGAAGTCCGTGCCCCCCGGCGCCAACGGGAACTCGCAGGGGTGCTCCCCCCAGTTGAACAGGCAGAGCAGCTCGCCGCCCCCGGGCAGCGCCACCCGCCCGCGCTCGAATGCCATCCCCTCGAAGCGGGCCGCCGGGGTGCGCGCGGCGCACAGGGCGAGCAGCTTGCCAAGGCGCGCCCCTTGCGCCGCGTCCAGATCATGCAATCTGTCCCCCGCCAGCACCATGCCACCGCTCGCCACCAGGGCGGCCAGGTGGAAGTCGTACTCGGCGCAGCTCCCGTGCTGGCCCGGAATATCCCGCAGGCAGACGCAGTCGGGGTCCAGCACCCAGAGCCGCTCGTGCTGCCAGGCGCGGCAGAAGGCTTCTCGCGCTATCTGGCGAAAACGGGGGCCCTGGCGCTCTACGTCATCGCTCACCCGCATGCCATGCACCAGGCCGAGGCTCGGCCACAGCGGCGCATTGCAGCCGAGCAGGAAGGCCCCCTCCCCGGCGCCGCGCAGGATGGCGGCCATACCGCGCCGATAGGCCTCCACCCGGGTGGCGGCGGGGTCGTGGAAGCGACCACCGTGGATGGCCCCCCAGAAGTTGGCATCGAGCTTGAAGTAGTGAATGCCCCACTGGGTACGCAGGGTGCGAAATACCTGCTCCAGGTGCGTCTGCACCTCGGGGTGGGTGCCATCCAGCACGTACCAGGGGGTGCAGCGCCAGCCCCCGTAGGTGACTCGCTCCGAGGGGAGCGGCAGGCCATCCTCCCCTTTCACGAACCAGTCAGGGTGCTGCTGGAACACTTGCGAGCCGGGCTCGGCGATAAAGGGGGCGACCCAGAGCGCAGGCTCGCAACCGGCGGCGCGGATCTCCCCTGCCAGGGCCGCCACCCCCTCCTCGAACTTGGCGGAAGGGGTGAGCCAGTCCCCCATCCTGGCCTGATAGCCATCGTCTATCTGCACGTAGCGCAGGGCCGGGAAACGCTCGGCCCGCACCGCCAGGTTCTCGCGAATGTCCGCCGCGCTCACGTTCGCGTAGTAGTGATACCAGGAGCACCAGCCGCTCGGGCGCGTGGGCACCTCCCCCACCAAGGAGCCGTGCTCGGCGGCGATATGCTGCGCCAGCGTCGCGAGCAGGGCCTCCCTGTCCGGCCCCTCCAGGCAGATCAGCGCCTCGCTCTGCCAGTGCGCACCCGGCGCCAGGGTGCGCCCTTCGGTGTTCATCACGATCTCGAGGCGCCCGTCGGGATGGAGGCGAAACTCCCCGCCAAAGCGCTGGCAGCTCGCAAAGGCCAGCAGCAGCCAGCCCCCCTCCTGCGCCACCAGCAGCAGGTTGTGCACCGTGTGGTAGCCATGGTCGGCGGTGATGCGATAGACAGACGCATCGGGGCAGCGGCCCAGGTGCTCGGGGGCATTCCAGCGTCCCCCGGTCTGGGCCAGCATCTGGAACCCCTCTCCGTAGATGGCCGCGTCGGGCGCAAGTCCGAGATCCCCCTCAAACAGCCGCCAGTGGTGGACGGCCTCGGACTGCCTCCCGGTGTTGTCGAGCCTCACCCGGCAAAGCGGCCCCTCCCATTGGCGGGTTTGCAGCAGGGTGTCAGGGAGGGCGGGATCGGCGGGCAGTTGGCGCAACCGGGCCAGGAGAGAGGGGGTCGACATGGGAACTCCTTCTTGTGAATGGGGATGAAGCCGGGGCCATTGTATCCCCTGCGGGCCAGTTGACCCTGTTCCCTCCCCCCCGTGCCTGTTAAACTGCGACCTCGCTCACACTTGCCAAGATGAGGCCCCCGTGCTGCTGCAACGCACCCTGCGCTACCTTCGTGATTTTCTGGTCATCATCGCCTGTCTGCTGGCAGGCAAGGCCGTGGCGGCCATCCTGCCCTTCGCCTTCCCCGGCAGCATCATCGGCATGCTGCTGCTGTTCGTGCTGCTCTCCTTGCAGATCGTCCGCTTCTCCTGGGTCGAGCTGGGGGGCGGCCTGCTGCTGCGCCACATGGGGGTGCTGTTCGTGCCGGTGGCGGTGGGCCTGGTGGCCTGGCTCGAGCCCCTGCGCCAATCCTTCGGTCTCATCATGCTCTGCGTCGTGCTCGGCATCGTGCTCATCCTGGGCGCGGTCGGCCACCTCTATCAAAGGATGAACAAGCCATGATCCTCTGGTTCGCCCTGCCCCTCACCCTGGCCCTCTATTTCATGACCCGGGCCCTCTACCGCCGCCTGCCCTGGCCCGTCATCAATCCGGTGCTGATCCCCACCGCCGTCATCATCGGCCTGCTGCTCTGGCTCGATCTGCCTCTGGATCAGTACCAGCAGGGGGCCTCACCCCTGACCGCCCTGCTGGAACCCGCCGTGGTGGCCCTGGCCCTGCCGCTGTACCAGCAGGCGCGCCAGATCCGCGACAAGCTCACACCCATCCTGGCCTGTACCCTCACCGCGGTGCTCATCTCGGTCTGCACCACCCTGGGGGTCGGCCACCTGATGGGGGCGGATCCGGCGCTGCTCGCCTCCATCGCCACCAAGTCCATCACCACGCCGCTCGCCATGAGCGTCAGCCAGTCCCTCGGCGGCATTCCCGCCATCGCCGCCGCCGTGGTGGTGGTGGTGGGGATCCTGGGGGCCCTGGTGGGCTACCCCCTGCTCAAGCTGATGCGGGTCACCGACCCCGAGGCTCAGGGGCTCGCCATGGGAGCCTGCGCCCACGCCATCGGCACCGCCGCCTCCGCCGAGCAGGGGGTGACCCAGGGCGCCTTCTCGTCGCTGGCCATGGTGGTGTGCGGCGTGCTGACCGCGGCCATCGCCCCCCTGCTGTTCGCCCTCTACCACTGGCTGACCTGATCCCCGTTGCCATGGCCGCCCTTGCGGCCATGGCCTCTGTGCCCTTTCACCGTTTCCATCCGATACCCTCGCCTCCCTGATGCCGGGAGCTGGCGCACAGATTGCGAAAGACAAACGTTTCCTTTACCATCCCCGCCCCTTTACCCATCAAGGCGTGAGCGCGCTCACACAATTCGCCGCGCTTGCTCCCTACAATGGCCCCCCAATTGGCCTTTGAGGACACAGTATGCATCCCCGCTTTGCCAAGCCATTCGAGACCCTTTCCGCCCCGCTCCAGGCCGCCCTGCTGCCCATGCTGGGGGACGATTTCCAGGCCCGTTTCACCCCGGACCAGGTCGCGACCCTGAAAGCCGCCACCGGGCTGGATGACAGGGCCCTGCGTCTGGCCTTGCTGCCGCTGGCGGCCGCCTGCTCGGTGGCCCCCATCTCCAGGTTCTTCGTCGGCGCCATCGCCTGCGGCCTGAGCGGCACCTGGTACTTTGGCGCCAACATGGAGTTCGCGGGCCAGGGGCTGTTCCACTCGGTCCACGCCGAGCAGTCCGCCATCTCCAACGCCTGGCTGGGTGGCGAGACCGGGATCTCCGAGATCACCGTGAACTACACCCCCTGCGGCCACTGCCGCCAGTTCATGAACGAGCTGAGCACCGCCAAGACCCTGAAGGTCTCCCTGCCGGACGATCTCAGCGAGCTGCAATCCTTCCTGCCCCACTCCTTCGGCCCCGCCGATCTCGAGATCACCGATGCCCTGATGAGCCCCCAGGCTCACGACGAGCTGGTGCTCGAGAGCGACGACCCCCTGTGGCAGGCTGCGCTCGCCGCCGCCCGCCAGAGCTATGCCCCCTACAGCCAGGGCTATGCCGCGGTGGCGCTGCAGTTCGAGGACGGGCGCATCTTCTGCGGCCGCTATGCCGAGAACGCCGCCTTCAACCCGAGCCTGCCGCCGATGCAGATGGCCTGCGCCCACGCTGTGCTGGGTGGCGAGGATCTCGCCACCGTGCGCCGCGCCGTGCTGCTGGAGAGCAAGGATGGCCAGATCAGCCAGCGGGACTCCGCCCAGTCCACCCTGAAGGCGCTGGGCTCGGTCGAGCTTGAGTACAAAGCCGTCTGACCCCGGCATCCGCCAACGGGAAGGGGAGCTGCGGCTCCCCTTCTTGCTCTCTGCCCCTCACCCCCTTTCTCTGCGCCTCTGGCGCCGTGCATCAGATGCCCTCTTGCCCCATGTGAGGGCGGCCTCCCTCCGATGACCTTATTGGCAGACCTCCTCTGCGGTGGCGGGAAGCCCAGGTTAAGGGGCCAAGACCCCACCCCGCCCCTTGCGGTCCCCGTGTGTGACCCCACAATGCATTTGCCAAGCCACTGGGATCCCGCCTTTCCATGGATTTTGCAAATGCTGTTCCCTCGATGCGGAGAGGTATGGCGGCGGCGGGAAACGTCGGGGAAGGGGTCAATGCCCCGCCCCCGCCCCTTGCAGCCCCCGTGTGTGACCCCAAGATGCATTTGCCAAACCACTGGGATCCCGCCTCTCCATGGATTTTGCAAATACCTTTCCCTGCCGTTCCCTCGACGCGGGGCGGTATGGCGGCGGCGGGAAACGTCGGGGAAGGGGTCAATGCCCCAGCCCCCTGTCGGCTTGCTTCCCCCTGAAATACAGCGGGGGAGCCACTGGCTCCCCCGCTGTCATTGATGTGGCCGATATGGCGGTACCGACCCCTGTCAGGACTCCCACAGGATGCGCTGGCTGCCGGACCAGCGTTCGCCGATGTCCGCGTATTTTTGTTCCAGCAGGTGGCGGCGGATCTTCATGGTGGGGGTCAGCACCCCGTTCTCGATGTTCCAGGGGCTCTTGACCACCAGGATGCCCCGCAGGCGAGCATGGGATTCCAGCTTGTCGTTGACCCGGTTGAGGGCGGCCTCCAGCTGGGCTTCCACCCCGGCTTTGTCCCCCTTCATGGCGCTCTCGGCGAGCTGCACCAGGGCAACCGGCTGCGGCATGCCGTAGCCGATGACGCAGAGCTGCTCGATGATGGGCTCCTGCCCAAGCATCCCCTCGATGGGCACCGGGGCCACGTACTTGCCCTTGGCAGTCTTGAAGACATCCTTCATGCGGCCGGTGATGGTGAGGTAACCCTCCCTGTCCAGCTTGCCCATGTCACCGGTGTGCAGCCAGCCCTCGGCGTCGATGGCCTCTGCACTGTGCTCGGGATCCTTGTAGTAGCCCACCATCATGCCGTCGCAGCGACAGAGGATCTCCCCCTCGTCGGAGATCTTGATGGTCACCCCGGGCCCGGCCTTGCCGACGGTGCCTATCTTGTCCGCCCGGAACGGGTAGTTGAGGGTGGAGTAGGCGTGGTTCTCGGTCATGCCCCAGGCCTCGGTGATATGGATGCCGATGCTGTGATACCACTCCAGCAGCGCCGGGGCCACCGGCGCAGAGCCGCAGCCCAGCACCCGCGCCTGATCCAGCCCCAGCCCCTTTTGCAGCTTGCTCTTGATGAGGCTGGAGACGAGGGGGATCTTGAGCAGCAGCGCCAGCTTTTTCTGGGGCAGCTTCTCGTGGATCTTGATGCGGAACATGGCCCAGAGCCGCGGCACCGAGATGAAGACGGTGGGACGGCAGCGCTTGACGTCCTCGATGAAGGTGTCGAGGGATTCGGGGAAGGCGATGGTGGCACCGCTGAACAGGCTGCCGCCGTAGATGTAGACCCGCTCGGTGATGTGGGCAAGGGGCAGGTAGGAGAAGCCGCGATCCTCGGCGGTGAGGGAGACCGCCTCCACCAGCTTCTCGCAGGACCAGGCGTAGCGCTCCACGCTCAGCATGGCCCCCTTGGGCTTGCCGGTGCTGCCGGAGGTGTAGACCAGGCTCAACAGGGCATCCGGCGCCTGCACCGGGGTGTCCGGGATGGGGTCGTATTGCGCCAGCAGATCGTCCCACTGGTGGGCGGCCGGCATGGTGTCGTAAGGCAGGGCGATACGCAGCAGATCCCCGGGCACCCCCGCCTCCTGGCTCTTCCAGTCGTCCAGCTTGCCGACGAAGATCGCTCTGGTTTCGCTGTGGCGCAGCACGTATTCGATGGTGTCGACGTTGGCGGTGGGGTAGATGGGCACGCTCACGTATCCCCCCATCTGCATCGCCAGATCGGCAATGAACCACTGGGCGCAGTTCTTGGAGAGCAGGGCCACCTTGTCACCGGGCTCCAGGCCCAGGGCGCGCAGTGCCGTCACCATGCGCCGCGCCTCGTCGGCGACCTCACCCCAGGTGAAGTCAACGTATTCGCGGTGGATGGTCTGACGCAGATAGATTCGGTCGGGACACTGCCGCTCCCAGTGATAGAGCATCTCGAGCGGCAGTCTGGTGGCAATGCGTGAGGTGGAGGCCATGGTTTAATCCCTGAAACAAAAGGCGAGCCTCATTATTAACCTTTTGATAACACTCAGGGAAGCAGATTACTTAAACTTGTGTTTGAACTGCGAATGGGATCAAGCTTCCGCCTGGGCCTGCAGACGCTTCCACATCTCCTGCACCAGCACCTCGTCCTGCTCGGAGAGCTCACCCTGCAAGATGGCCTCGTTCAGGCTGCGCAGCACATAGCTCTTGACGTCCCGCACCAGGGTCTTGCCCTCCAGCTCGGCGCGCGCCACCGCAAGGGAGATGTGCCCTCGCAGATAGCCGCCCGCAAACAGCTCGTCTTCGCTGGCCGTGGCGACCATGGCGTCGATCAGTCCCAACAACTTGTGTTCAAAATCGTGAATCGTCATTTAACGCAGCCTCATTTCCGGGGTTGCCGGCAAAAAATTCGGGGAGTGGAACCGCGATCCGGTTGATCGCGGCTCTCTGGCGCCAGGCCAGCCGCATCCTTGATGTCCTATTCCGGGTTGGCCACCGGGTAGATGACCTGATCCTTGTATCCCGTGGTTATGCGCAGATAACCACTCAACGACCGGTTCAGTGCCGGATCGTCGGTGTCCACCAGCAGCGGACGGCCTTCTAGCGCCGCCAGCTTGGCTTTGGTGGCGAGCACCTGGATATGCTCGCGCCCGACGGCCCGGATCACGTCTGGACTCAATTGCTGATTTCCGCGCCCGAACAGATGTCCCTGACCGCCGATCAGGGTGATGATCAGACGGCAGCGACGGCCGCGGATCCGGGTCAGGATCTCGGCGGCGCTGAGATCCTGCCCGATAAGTTGGCCATTTTCCACCAGATCCACACCGAGCAAGGTATTTTCCAGACCCAGCTCACCCATGCAGGCGGCCACCGTGCTCCCCGACCCCATCAGGTAGAGGGTATCGGGCTCCATCTGCTCCACCACACCGGCGGCAAGATCGGCGAGCACCAGCTCCTCGGACTCCCGCCCCCCCTGCTTGACCGCCTGCACGTAGCGCAGATCCCCGGGCACCAGCAGCTGCCCGTAGTGGCGGGCGCGCACCTTGCCGGCGCGAAACGCCTCCTCGTCGATGTCCATCACCTCCGCATCCACCAGGCTCAGAAGCTCCCCTGCGATCATTCTGGCCGCCACCCGGCCGCTTGCCGCCGGCGTCACCCCGTAGACCCCGGAGTGGATTTTGCACCCCGCCGGGATGCCGAGCACATGGCAGGACTCCCCCACCGCCGCGCAGATGTCACGGGCGGTGCCATCGCCACCGGCGAAGAGCAGCAGATCCACCCCGGCATCGCGCAGGGCCAGGGCGGCGGCCCGGGTATCCTCGGCGCTCGTCTGCGCCCCGGCAGGCCGATGGACGATGCGATGGGGCAGCCCGAGCTCTGCGGCAAGCGTCTCCCCCATCTCACCGGCCACCGTCAGCAGCTCGAATGACGTGGTCAGCTCGCACAGGGGCAACAGGGCCTGGCGGGCCCGCTCCCGGGCCTTGGGGACGGCCCCGCGCGCCAGCGCCTCGGCGACCATACCGTCACTGCCCTTGAGACCGACGGCCCCGCCGATGCCGGCGACGGGGTTGATGATGAGCCCTAATCGAAACATGTTTCCCTCCTGTTGGATCGCCGCCATTTTATCTTTTCCCGCCACTGGGACAAGCCATGACCCCCTGCTAAAATGCGCGGCTTCTACCTCAATCACTGTTCAACCAAGGTTCAATCATGCTGGAATGGATTGCTGACCCCTCCGCCTGGGTCGCGCTCGCCACCCTGACCCTGCTCGAGATCGTGCTCGGCATCGACAACATCATTTTCATCTCCATCCTGGTGGGTCGCCTGCCGGAAGCCCAGCGCCAGAAAGCGCGCATCCTGGGGCTGGGGCTCGCCATGGGCACCCGCATCCTGCTGCTGCTCTCCCTGGCCTGGGTGATGCGCCTCACCGAGCCCCTCTTCACCGTGCTGGGGGAAGCCATCTCGGGACGGGATCTCATCCTGCTGGTGGGGGGTCTGTTCCTCATCGCCAAGAGCACCCACGAGATCCACCAGAGCCTGGAAGGGGCCGCCGAAGAGGCGGGTGTGGTGAGCAAGACCGCGGGCTTCCTGTCCACCCTGGTGCAGATCGCCATCCTCGACATCATCTTCAGCCTGGACTCCGTCATCACCGCCGTGGGCATGGCGGATCATGTCCCTGTCATGGTGCTGGCCATCATCATCGCCGTCGGCGTCATGATGTTTGCCGCCAAGGCCATCGGCGACTTCGTCGATACCCACCCCACCATCAAGATGCTGGCCCTCTCCTTCCTTATCCTGGTCGGGGTGGCGCTGATGGCCGAAGGGCTGGATCTGCACATTCCCAAGGGTTACATCTACTTCGCCATGGCCTTCTCGCTGGTGGTGGAGATGATCAACATCCGCCTGCGCGGCCACCAGGAGCGGGCCAAGTAAACCGCGACCTGCCGAGAGATGGCCAAACAAAAAGCGCGACCCAGGGTCGCGCTTTTTTATTGCCCCGCCAACGGGGCGCCTTGGGCTCAGAGGGCGTTGCGAGCGGCCACGGCGTCCGCCAGGTTGCGCAGCAGCACCTCGGTATCGGCCCAGCCGATGCAGGCGTCGGTGATGCTCTGGCCGAAGGTGAGCTCGCACCCGTCCACCAGATCCTGACGCCCTTCCACCAGGTGACTCTCCACCATGACGCCGAACACCGCCTTGCTGCCGGTACGCAGCTGACCGGCCACGTCCTCGGCCACCAGCATCTGGTTCTTGAACTGCTTGCTGCTGTTGGCGTGGCTGAAGTCGATCATCACTTTCTGGGGCAGACCCGCCTTGTCCAGACCACTCACCACCTCATCCACGTGACGGGCGCTGTAGTTGGGCTCGCGGCCACCGCGCAGGATGATGTGACAGTCCGGGTTGCCAGCGGTCGAGACGATGGCGGAGTGGCCGTACTTGGTCACCGACAGGAAGTGATGCGGGGCGCTGGCGGCGCCGATGGCGTCGATGGCCACCTTGATGGTGCCGTCGGTGCCGTTCTTGAAGCCCACCGGGCAGGAGAGACCGGAGGCCAGCTCGCGGTGTACCTGGGATTCGGTGGTACGGGCACCGATGGCACCCCAGCTCATCAGATCCGCCACGTATTGCGGGGTGATCATGTCGAGGAACTCGGAGGCGGTCGGCAGCCCCATGTCGTTGAGATCCAGCAAGAGCTTGCGACCCAGGCGCAGGCCGTCATTGATCTGGCAGCTGTTGTCGAGGTAGGGATCGTTGATCAGCCCCTTCCAGCCCACTGTGGTACGGGGTTTTTCGAAGTAGACCCGCATCACGATCTCCAGCTGATCTTTCAGCTCGTCGCGCAGCACCTTGAGGCGTTTGCCGTATTCCAGGGCGGCGACCGGATCGTGGATGGAGCAGGGGCCGATCACCACCAGCAGGCGATCATCGTCGCCGGCCAGGATGTTGTGGATGGCCTGACGGGATTCAAACACGGTGGCCGAGGCGGTGTCGGTCGCCGGAAACTTCTCAAGCACCGCAACCGGGGGCAATAACTCTTTGATTTCACTGATACGAACGTCGTCGGTTTGATGCTGCATGACCAAGTTTCCTGCTAGATGACTGCGATAAAGAGATCTCAATCTAGCCCTGTGCCGGGTCGGTGTAAATAGAAAATTACATTCTTCGACAAGGAATTTTATTATCGCACCTTGCAAGTTTGCATAATGCTGCTAGGAGGCATGAAAAAAGCGGGGGCAGAGATGAAAAGGCCCGCACGAAGCGGGCCGAAAGGGCTCAGGCCTGACTGACGCTGGCCAGCTTGTCGAAGTAGTCCGGGAAGGTCTTGGAGGTGCAACCCGGATCATTGATGGTGACCGGCGTATCGGAGAGTGCCACCAGGGAGAAGCACATGGCGATGCGGTGATCGTTGTAGGTGTCGATGGCCGCGTGTTTGAGCTGTGCGGGCGGGATCACGGTGATGAAGTCGTGCCCCTCCTCCACTTCCACGCCCAGCTTGCGCAGCTCGGTCGCCATGGCGTGCAGGCGGTCGGTCTCCTTCACCCGCCAGTTGTAGATGTTGCGGATAGTGGTGGTGCCCTCAGCAAACAGCGCCGTGGTGGCGATGGTCATGGCCGCATCCGGGATGTGGTTCATGTCCATGTCGATGCCGTGCAACGGCCCCTGCTCGGCCTCGATGAAGTCATCGCCCCAGGTGATGCGGGCCCCCATCTTCTCCAGTACGTCGGCGAAGTGGATGTCCCCCTGGATGCTGTTCTTGCCGATGCCGGTAACCCGCACCTTGCCCTTGATGGCGCCCGCCGCGAGGAAGTAGGAGGCGCTGGAGGCATCCCCTTCCACCAGGAAGTCCCCCGGGCTGACATAGGTCTGGTTGCCCTTGATGTAGAACACCTTGTAGTCGTCGTGCTCGATGACCACCCCGAACTGCTTCATGATGTGCAGGGTGATGTCGATGTAGGGCTTGGAGACCAGCTCCCCCTTGATGTGGATGCGGGTGTCGCCGGCCGCCATGGGGGCCGCCATCAAAAACGCCGTCAGGAACTGGCTGGAGACGGAGCCGTCGATGTGGACATCGCCACCCCAGAGCCCCTTGGCATCCACCACCAGAGGCGGATAGCCATCTTTCTTCAGGTACTGGATGTGGGCACCCGCTTCGCGCAGGGCATCCACCAGGTGGCCGATGGGGCGCTCTTCCATGCGCGGCTCGCCGCCCAGGGTGTACTCGCCGGAGCCCAGGCACAGGGCGGCGCACAGGGGGCGCATGGCAGTACCGGCATTGCCGAGGAACAGGTTGACCGGTGCCGAGACCGCGAAGCTGCGACCCAGACCGTGCACGGTGCACTCGGTCTTGTCGGCGGAGAGCTTGTACTTGACGCCGAGCTGGGTCAGCGCCGCCAGCATGTGGCGGATGTCATCGCTGTCGAGCAGGTTGGTCAGCCGGGTGGTGCCCCGGGCCAGGGCCGCCAGCAGCAGGGCCCGGTTAGAGACACTCTTGGAGCCGGGCAGATTGACCACCCCGGCCACACTAGAAATGGGTTCCAAACGCAACGAATTCATAGACTTCCTGTTCGATCTCAATTAAATCACCTGACCGGACGTTAACAGCCCGCGTCCCCCGCGGCAAGTTCGACAGTGGCACGACCGCGGGAGACGGCAGCCTGGGTCAGGATGGGTCTGAAAAACAGACGCCGGGGAGTCCCCGGCGTCTGGCAATGGGGAGACACGCCTCAACCGTGGCGTTTGGCAAAATCATCCATAAAGCTGACTAGGGCCTTGACCCCTTCCAGGGGCATGGCGTTGTAGAGGCTGGCGCGCATGCCACCGACGATGCGATGTCCCTTGAGAGCCAGCAGACCGGCCGCTTCCGACTCCGCCAGGAACAGCTTGTCCAGGGCCTCGTTTTTCAGCTGGAAGGGCACGTTCATGCGGGAGCGGCAGGCCACATCCACCTTGTTGCCATAGAAGCTCGACTGATCGAGGTAGCCGTAGAGGAAGTCGGCCTTCTCCTTGTTGCGTGCTTCCATCGCCGCCAGGCCACCCTGCTCCTTGAGCCACTCGAACACCAGACCGGCCAGGTACCAGGCGTAGGTGGGGGGCGTGTTGAACATGGAGTCATTCTTGGCGGTGAGCTGGTAGTCGAAGATGGACGGCACATCGGCGCGGGCCTGATTTAGCAGGTCATCGCGCACGATGGCGATGGCCAGACCAGAGGGGCCGATGTTCTTCTGGGCACCGGCGTAGAGGATGCCGAAGCGGCTCACGTCGAGGGGACGGGAGAGAATGGTGGAGGAGAGATCCGCCACCAGGGGCACATCGCCGGTGGCCGGGATGTCGAACATCTCGATGCCATCGATGGTTTCATTCGGGCAGTAGTGCACATAGGCGGCATCGGCGCGAAACGCCGGCGTCGGCAGCAGGTGGGAGACTCCCTGCTCGTTCTTGGCCACCCCCTGGAAGGTCTGGATGTCACCGTATTTCTGGGCTTCATCCACGGCGCTCTGGGCCCAGACGCCGGTCACCAGGTAATCCGCCTTCTTGTTGGCGCCACCCAGCAGGTTCATGGGCACGGCGGAGAACTGGCCGCGGCCACCGCCGTGCATGAAGAGCACCTTGTAGTTGTCCGGCACCGCCAGCAGGTCGCGCAGGTCCGCTTCGGCCTTCTCGGCGACCGCCATATAGGGCTTGCCGCGATGGGAAAGCTCCATGACCGAGGCTCCCAGCCCCTGGAAATTACAAAATTCGCGCTGGGCGCGCTCCATGACTTCAACCGGCAACATGGCGGGGCCGGCGCAGAAGTTGTAAATCTGTTTGCTCATGACGCTTTCCGTGAATGGATGTGTGTGATCAGTGACTCGAACGTTTTTACACGACAGCCCCCCGTGGGGGCAAAGGCTTTTTGGGATCCAGCGCAACCTTTTGCCCCGGCGCCACCGGGCCCCCATCAGACAAAAGCCCTGAACGGGCCAGGGCTTGCAGAGAATATGCATGGAAACGGGGGCGAGACAGCACGGACGGCTTTCTTCGCCCCTTTGTGGCAAATTTACAGCTTGGCGGTGAGCTCCGGCAGCAGGGTGAAGAGATCCCCCACCAGACCGTAGTCCGCCACCTGGAAGATGGGGGCCTCGGCGTCCTTGTTGATGGCGACGATCACCTTGGACTCCTTCATCCCCGCCAGATGCTGGATGGCGCCCGAGATGCCCACCGCGATGTAGAGCTCGGGGGCCACCACCTTGCCGGTCTGCCCCACCTGCAGGTCGTTGGAGACATAACCGGCATCCACGGCGGCCCGCGATGCCCCGACGGCAGCCCCCAGCTTGTCCGCCAGAGCGTCGATGAGGGCAAAGTGCTCTTTCGAGCCGAGTGCCCGCCCGCCGGAGACCACCACCCGGGCCGCCCCGAGCTCGGGTCTGGCGGAGCGCACCGCACGCCGCTCGATGAGCCGGGTACGGCAGCGCACCTCGGCCACCGGCAGCGATTCCATCAGGGCACGCTCCTCCCCGGACCCGGCCTTGGCGAACGCTGTGGGCCGCACGGTGAGCACCTTGACGGGGGCGCTGCTCGCCACCCGGGCGATGGCGTTCCCCGCATAGATGGGACGCAGGAAAGTGTCGGGCCCCTCGATGCCGGTCACCTCGGCGATCATCTCCACCCCGAGCCTGGCCGCCACTCGCGGCAGCAGATCCTTGCCCTGGCTGCTGGCAGCCATCAGGCAGTGCTGGTAGTCCCTGGCCACCTCGGCGAGCAGTCTGTCGACCCCGTCGTTGAGCCCCTCCGCCAGCATGGGATGTTCCGCCAGCAGCACCCGGTTTACCCCCGTGAGGGCGGCGGCCTGCTCCCCCGCCTCCGTCAGCCCCTGCCCCAGCAGCAAGAGATGCACCTCGCCCCCCAGGCGCCCCGCCGCCGTGACCAGCTGGGCCAGGTTGTCGGCGATCCGCCCCTGATGATGTTCCGCAATCACAAGTACGCTCATGGCAGCACCTTCATGTCATCCATTGATCCCTTGCTCCCCGGGGCCGTTGCCCCATGCATGGCGCTCACGCCTGCGGGAGGCATCCCTCTCATGCCCCTGCCCATCAGAGCACCCGGGCTTCGTGCTTGAGCTTGTCCAGCAGCTCGTCCACCGAGCCCACCCTGATGCCGGCGCTGCGCACCGGCGGCGGCATTACCCCGAGCTGCCGTGTCTGGTCGGCCGGCACTACCCCGAGGGCGGCGAACGGCTGGCTCTCCAGCGGCTTGCGCTTGGCCTTCATGATGTTGGGGAGGGAGGCGAAGCGAGGCTCGTTGAGGCGCAAGTCCACGGTCACCACGGCGGGCAGCGCCATGCCGAGGGTCTCGAGGCCACCGTCTATCTCGCGGGTCACCTGCAATTCCCCCTCCACCAGCCTGATGGCGGAGGCGAAGGTGGCAAGCGGCCAGTCATTGAGGGCGGCGAGCATCTGCCCCACCTGGTTGTTGTCGGAATCGATGGACTGTTTGCCGAGCAGCACCAGATCGGGCTGCTCCTGCCCGCACACCGTTTGCAGGGCCCGGGCCACGGTGAGCGGAGTCAGGGTCTCGTCGGTAACATAGTGCAGCGCCCGATCCGCCCCCAGCGCCAGGGCATGGCGCAACTGCTCGGCCGCCGCCTCGGGGCCGAAGGTCACCACCACCAGCTCGGATGCCACGCCGGCTTCCCGCAGCCTGACCCCCTCCTCCACCGCGATTTCACAAAACGGGTTGATGCCCATCTTCACATTGGCGAGCTCCACATCGGAGCCATCCCCCTTGACCCGGATCCTGACGTTGTAATCAACGACCCGTTTGACTGCGACCAGCAGCTTCATGGCGGTCATCCCTCATACCTGTTGTGTGGATCCACCTTGTCGTCACTCACTTTTCTGCTGACAAAGTGGTTTACGTTTACGTAAACTACCAACACTACCCTAGGCCAAGTCGAGCACAGAGGCAAGATGGAACGCGAAGCAATGGAATTTGATGTCGTCATCGTCGGTGGCGGCCCGGCAGGCCTGAGCGCCGCCATCGCATTGAAGCAGCAGGCCCCGGCCCTCTCGGTCTGCCTGCTGGAGAAGGGGGCCGAGATCGGCGCCCACCTGATCTCCGGCGCCCTGCTCGATCCCGTCGCCCTCAGGGAGCTGCTGCCAGAGAGCTGGCAGGAGGCCCCCCTCGGCGTGCCGGTGACGGATGATCAGGTCCATCTGCTGCAAAGCGACAGCCGCTCCCTGCAGCTGCCCCACTGGGCGGTGCCACCCCGCATGCACAACGACGGCAGCCACATCATCAGCCTCGGCACCCTCTGCCGCTGGCTCGGCAAGCAGGCCGAGGCCCTCGGTGTCGAGATCTACCCGGGCTTTGCGGCGAGCACCCTCATCGTGGAGGAGGGCCGGGTACGCGGGGTGGTGACCGGCGATCTTGGCCTCGACAAGGAGGGCAACCCCAAGCCGGATCACGTGCCCGGCATGGCCCTGTATGGCCGCTATACCCTGTTTGCCGAAGGGGCGCGCGGCCACCTCGGCAAACAGCTGATCGCCCGATTCCATCTGGAAAATAGCGCCCAGCCGCAGCATTACGCCATCGGCTTCAAGGAGGTGTGGCAGGTGCCTGCGGGACAATCCCATCCTGGGCGGGTGCTCCATGGCAGCGGCTGGCCCCTTGGTGAGGGAAAGGGCAACAAGAGTCAGGGGGGCTTTTATCTCTATCATCTGGCCCAGGATCAGGTGGCGGTTGGCCTTATCGTCGATCTCAACTACCAGAATCCCTGGCTTAGCCCCTTTGACGAATTCCAGCGTCTCAAGCACCACCCCCTCATCGCGGCAACGTTGCAGGGGGGCGAGCGCATCAGCTACGGCGCACGGGCCATCACCAAGGGAGGCTGGCACTCATTGCCGCGCATGCACTTTCCCGGCGGCCTGCTCATCGGCTGTGACGCGGGCACCCTGGACTTCTCCCGCATCAAGGGGATCCACACCGCCATGAAGTCCGGCATGGTGGCGGCCGCGACGGTCGCCATGGCACTGCGAGGAGGGGATGAAGGGGGACGGGATCTGGCCGAGTTTCAGGACGCGCTGCTGCAAAGCTGGCTGACCCGGGAGCTGAAGAGGGCCCGCAACGTTGGGGCCGCCCTGCACCGCTTCGGCCCCTGGCTCGGCGGCGCCTTCAACTGGCTGGAGCAGCGACTCTTTGCCTTGACCTCTCCTTTTACTCTGCTGGACAAGGAACCGGATTACCGCCAGCTGCGCCTGGCCAGCCGTTGCCAGCCCATCGACTACCCCAAACCCGACGGCAAGCTCAGCTTCGACAAGCTCTCCTCCGTCTATCTGGCCAGCACCAGCCACGACGAGGATCAACCCTGTCACCTGACCCTTCAGGACGCGCGCATTCCGGTTGAGGTCAACCTGCCCACCTGGGCCGAACCCGCCCAGCGCTACTGCCCGGCGGGGGTGTTCGAGATTCTTGATGGGGATACCCGGCCAAGGCTGCAGATCAACGCCGCCAACTGCATTCACTGCAAAACCTGCGACATCAAGGATCCCAGCCAGAATATCGTCTGGACGCCGCCCCAGGGCGGCTCGGGCCCCAACTACCCCAATCTGTAACAGGCTTGCCCACGCACACCAGAGCAGATAACAAGGAGACGCAGCCCCGGAACACCGCCCGGAGACCGTTTCCTGCGCTTGGCCGGGGGCTGTCGCAGGGCGACCAGCAACCCGCCATTCCCGCCGGTGAGCCCGGGCCCTCCCCCACACCAGGGCGAACAAAGAAGGCGACGCCGGGATCGCCCGCATCGGGGTCGCCACGGCTGATCCGACCTCGCCGCTTTTTTGAGCGAACAGGCTGAACCCCTGATGAATAGGCCCTGACAAGCGGGTCCCGCCCCTGTATAGTTCGCCGCATTCAGGTTGTCCATCGGCCTCGTTATGCTATTTCATGGGATCGCTTTCCGTGCGATCTAAGGCCGCATGAACCTGTGCAACCATCCCTGATTACCCATGACTTCTTAAGGGGGGACAGATGATCACCGCCTACATTCTCAACAACAAGGTGCTGGACATAGTCACGCTCGGGCCGGATGACATCGTTCCCGACAACACCGTCTGGCTGGATGCCTACAAGCCGGACACAGCGGAGCGAGAATGGTTGACGGGCCTGTTCCTGGAGGAGGTGCCGGACAAGGAGGAGCTCGATGACATCGAGGCATCCGCCCGCTTCTACTGGGACACCGACGGTCTGCACATCCACTCCCTGTTTCCCCAGCGCATCGGTCGCGACACCAAGGGTGTGCACGTCTCCTTTACCTTGCGCAACAACCTGCTGATCAGCATCCGCGAGGATGACATCGGCCTGGTGCGTCTGCTGCGCCACTACATGCGCCAGGACAGGCTGGAGGTCGAAGACGCCCTCGACATCCTGCTGGAGGTGCAGAACCTCAAGGTGGAGTACCTCTCAGACCTGATCGAGGATGGCTACAAGACCCTGGAGAACACCGCCGATCAGATCTTCGAGCCGGACCAGATCAACCCCATGCTCAAGGAGCTGATGGCCCAGGAAGAGGCCAACGGCCAGATCCGTCTCTCCCTGCACGATACCCGCCGCGCCCTGCGCTTCCTCAAACGCAGTCTGCGCCAGCGCATGACGGGGGAGCAGAACAAGTGGATCGACGAGATGCTGCACGATGTGGAATCCCTGCTGCCCCATACCCAGTTCCTGTTCGACAAGATCAACTTCCAGCTGGAGGCCTCCATGGGGGTGACCAATCTGGAACAGAACAAGGTGATCAAGATCTTCTCGGTAGCCGCGGTGATCTTCCTGCCGCCGACGCTCATCGCCAGCATCTACGGCATGAACTTCGGTCGCATGCCGGAGCTCGCCTGGGAATACGGCTACCCCCTCTCCCTGGTGCTGATGGTGATGTCATCGCTGGGCACCGGTCTCTTCTTCAAGAGAAAAGGCTGGCTGTGACGCCGGAACCCGGCAACTAAAGACTGCGGATTGGGGGGCATGGCCCCCCGATTAATTCCCGGCCGTTGCCGGCCTTGCAATGGCCTGCCCTGTGCCCCATATCCCCTTCATCACTCGCACTGCATGAATGGATACCGGTCCACCATGACCCTCTACCCCGAACACCGTTACGACGATCACGGCCAGTTGCGCCCCCCGCTCTGGTTCTGGCCCATCGCCCTCTTGCTGACCCGCTCGGTCTGGCTGTTTCTGATGGCGGGGGTCACCCGGGAGAGTGGCAGCGCCATCCTGACCCTCTTCTACCCGGACAAGCTCACCCTCTATATCAGCCTGCTGACGGACGTGCCCGCCATGCTGGCGCTGCTCGCCTGCGGCGGCACCCATCGCCAGACCCACAGTGCCAGAGCCTGGCTCAGACGCCACAGCCGCGCTCTGCTGCTTTGCTCCACCGCGAGCGGCCTAGTGATGCAACTGCACAGCCTCAATCTGCAGCAGTGGTCGTTCAACTGGCCCACCGCCCTGGTGCTCATCGCCAGCCTCTGGGCGCTCTGGTATCTGCTGCGAAGCCGCCAGTTGCGGGATTACGCCCTGGATCAGCCCCACTGACAGGCTGGTTCACTGGCGCGTGACCCGGATCTGCAGAGTCTGGCGCTCGCTACCGCTGGCCCTGCCCATGCCTGATGGATTGGCGATCGCGGCCTCCCGGCTGCCTTGGGTTGTGGAAAGCTCCCCCACCGTCAGCCACTGGCCCGGGGCGCCGCTCACCTCGGTGGCACTCTGGCCGGTGTGTATGTTGCCCCGCTCCACTCTTGCCTGTTCACTGCTGAGGGCCACCTGCACCCTGTCCCCTATCAGGGTCGCGGTGGCGTAGAGACCGTTCATCAGCGGCATCATGCCCACCACCCTTCCCCCCTGCCACTGGTAAAAGGTGACCGGCTGATAGGACCCCATCTGCAACAACACGGGCCGCCCGGAGAGGCCACGCACCTGCCAGTTGTCACTCTGGCTGCGTTCATAGTGCCGGGCATCCCCCTCCAGCAGCCACTGCCGTTTGGCATCCAGGCCCAGCCCCACTCCGGCCTGCTGACTGCTGGAGGCGCCATCCACCCGCCACTCGATGAGCAGGCTTTGGGGCGGCTGGTTCACTTGCGCCAGGGTACGCTCGGCCTCCTGCAACTGGGCGGGGGTTCCGCTCAGTACCAGCTGGTTGCCCATGGCGCTCACCCCGAGATCCGGGTAGATCTCCTTGAGCGTCTGCACCGCGGCATCCGCCTCGAATACCGGTATGACCTTCACTTCGGCCCTCAAGGGCAATGCCAGCAACAGGCAGCACCCCAGCCCCCAATACCCTGATCCAGCGCGCATCTTCTCCTCCCGGCGTTCACCGCCACCCTCTCGCTTCCTGCCATCATGGTCCATGGCGCCCCGATTGCAACGGGCCTGGTATGCAACCCCACACAGAGGCACCTGATAAAGACTCGTTAAGATACCAATCAATACAAATAAAAATGGTTATCATTTGTTGTCACAACAAAAACCCTCGGATACAATTCGGACTCATTTTTTCGAGTCAGCCTCTGATGAAGCCAGAATCCGTCGCATCCACCCCTGCCGCCATCCACCTGGCGCTGCTCATCAACATGCTCTCCATGGGCTGCATGATGATGGTGATGCCCCTTGGCCCGGAACTGGTAACCCGCCTGGGGATGCTCCCGGAGCAGACAGGTTACTTCAGCGGCGGCGCCACCCTGGGCGCCGCTCTGCTGGGCCTCCTGGCCGCCCCCTGGCTCGATCGGGTCAACCGCAAACCCGCTCTGCTGGTACTGCTGGTCCTGCGCTTCCTGCTCTTGATGGCTTGCGCCCTGGCCGAGGATAGCCAGACACTGCTGCTGCTTTTCATCCTGTCCGGCTGCGTGGCCGGCCCCCTGGGGGCCATCTTGATGGCGACGGTGCTGGATCTGGTACCGCCCGCCGAGCGGGGCCGCCGTCTCGCCTACGTGGGTATGGCGTTTTCCCTGGCCGCCATTCTGATCGTGCCCGCGGCCCTCGTGCTGGCCCAGTGGTCTGGCTGGCAGAGCCCCTTCCTCTTGTTTGGTGCAGGCGGCCTGCTGCTGGCCCTGCTGTGTGCCATCTGGCTGCCGTCCCTGCCGGTCAACCGGGCCCCGGCAGGCCAGGGGATGCGCCAGTTGCTGGGGTCACCGCTCTGCCAGGGAGCCCTCTTCATCCTCTGCCTGCAGATGTTCGGCCACTTCCTGCTCATTCCGCACTTTGCCAACTACTTCCAGTTCAACCTGGGTTTCCCGCGCGAGCAGATCGCCAGCCTCTATCTGTGCGGCGGCCTTGCCAGCATGGCCACCATGCGCCTGTGCGGCGGCTGGATCGATCAGGGCCGCGCCCAGGGCGCCATCCTGCTCACCAGCCTGGCCCTGGCCCTGATCACCCTGGTGGGCTTTGCCTTGCCGGCAGGCCTGCCTCTCTATCTGCTGTTCACCCTCTTCATGGCCCTGAGCTCCGCCCGTGCCAGCACCACCCTCGCGGTCACGGCGGCCATTCCGGCCCCCCACCAGCGCGCCGCCTTCATGTCTTTCCAGGGCTCGGTCACCAATGTGGCCGCGGGCCTCGGCAGCCTGTTCTCCGCCAGATATCTGGTCTCCGACGAGGGGGGCGCCCTGCACGGTTTCCCCACCCTGGCCTGGATCAACATTGCGTGCACCCTGGTGGCCTGCGCCGGTGTCTGGTTCCTCATCCGGGGCCTGAAGCGCACAAGAGATAACAATAATCCTGCCTCTGGCACCGCCAGACAAGGAAGTCAGTGAGCACCGGATCAGAAGAATCCGGACCCCATAACCTCAGTTATATCCATGGAGTTTTTGACAATGCAGTTGCAGCACGGCCTCTTTAAACTGAACCCCATTCTGCTCTCCCTTGGTCTGCTGGCCGTACCGGGCCTGGCCCAGGCCGAGTCCGTCAAGGCCAACGAGACGGTGGTGGTCACCGCCACCCAGACCAAGCACACCGAGCTGACCGCCCCGGCCAGCGTCTCCGTGGTCACCCGCGCCGATCTGGACAAGATGAACGTCAACAACATCGGCGATGCCCTCAAGCACGTGCCCGGTGTCAACATCATCGGCACCAACCCCACGGGTCGCAACGAGATCAAGATCCGCGGCATGGGCGGTGACTACACCCTGCTGCTGGTCAACGGTAAGCGGGTCAACGCCCGCGAGACCCTGGGCAGCTCCTTTGGCAACGACTTCGACTTAAGCTCCATCCCCATGGCCGCCATCGAGCGCATCGAAGTGATCCGCGGTCCCGTCTCCTCCCTGTACGGGGCCGATGCCCTCGGCGGCGTGGTCAACGTGATCCTGCGCCAGGCCAAGGAGAACACCGAAGCGGCCGTCGGCTACACCCACACCATGCCCACCAAGGGGGATGGCGGGGATGCCAACCAGGGTAGCGCCTTCGTCTCCGGCGCCCTCATCGACAACAAGCTGCTGGGCAGCGTGGTGGTGGAAGGCTATCAGCGGGATCGCTGGAAGAGCGATCAGTCCAATAACCCGGATGCCGACGCCCTGGAGAAACGGGAAGTGGTCAACGTGCTCTCCAGCCTGAAGTGGCTGGTGGCCGACAACCAGGACATCGACTTCGATCTGGGTTACAACCAGAACGACATGGACAGCTACTTCAACAACGTGCCCCGTGCCCCGACCGCACCGGCCACCCCCCACAACGTGCAGAAACTCGATCGCCTGAGCCTGGGGCTGACCCATAACGGCCGTTGGGAACACTTCGACAGCCGCGCTCGTTACTACTTCGAGCAGACCGATCTGATGGATGACTCCCAGCTCAACGGTGGTGCCGCCGACATCACCCAGACCAACAACACGGTGGATGGCCAGTTGAGCGGCTACCTCGGGGATCACCTGCTGACCTCGGGTGCAGAGTTCCGCAAGACCGAGCTGGAGCACAGCCGCAGCATCCAGAACGGCAGCGTGGATGCGAGCCAGAGCGCCCTCTACCTGCAAGACGAGTTCGGCTTTGGGGATCTGGCCCTGACGCTCTCCGGCCGTCTGGATCACCACGAGACCTATGGCAACGAGTTCAGCCCCCGTGCCTACGCCCTCTACTCCCTGAGTGACGAGTGGGTGATCAAGGGCGGCGCTGGCAAGGCGTTCAAGGCCCCGACCCTGGCCCAGTCCAGCGAAGGATTCGCCACCACCGCCTGCCGCGGCGCCTGCAAGGTGATAGGCAACCCGGATCTGAAGCCGGAAACCTCCGTCAGCTACGAGCTTGGCACCGCCTACAACGCCGGTCGCTTCGGTGCAGGCGTGACTGGCTTCCACAACGAGATCGAGGATCTGATCCAGAGCGATCAGTGGGGCCCGGGCTACCGTCCGACCGTCATGACCTACCTCAACGTCAAGAAGGCCCGTATCAAGGGGCTGGAGCTGACCGGCTGGTTCGACGTGCTGGACAACGTGCAGCTGACCGGCAACCTGACCCTGCTGGACTCCGAAGACAAGAGCACGGGTGACGATCTGGCCAAGACCCCGGATCACACCGGCAACATCGGCCTGGACTGGAAGGCGAGCGACGTGGTCAGCGCCAACCTGGCCTGGCAGTATGTCGGCAGCCAGGTGATCAAGGTGCCGGCCCGCAACGCCCAGGCATTCACCTCCAAGCACTACCAGACCCTGGACGTGAACACCAAGTGGACCGTCACGCCGGCCCTGGACTTCAAGCTCGGCATCACCAACCTCACCAACACCCAGCGTGACGAGGTGGCGACCGACGCCGACTTCATCCTGGAAGGTCGCACCGTCTACGCAGGGGTCGATTACAAGCTGTAATCCATCCTGTATGCGGGAGCCCCGGTCGCGGGGCTCCCTTTTTGCGTTTCTGCCTCCCCGAATTCAAGGAGTCATTGAGTGCTCAGATACCAAGCTCGGCTGTTCTGGCTCGGCGTGCTGCTCCTCTTCCTGCTGATTTGTCTGTCACTGGCCACCGGGGCCGGTGTCTATGGTGGCCGCGAGGTCGCCGGCTTCCTGTTGGGCGATCCCGCCTTTGTGGCCGATGAAAAGCTCGCCATGATAGTCCATACCCTGCGCCTGCCCCGCACCCTGGCAGCCCTGGTGGTGGGGGCGTCACTCTCCCTGGCGGCTTCCATGCTGCAAAGTGCCACCCGCAACCCTCTGGCCGAACCCGGCCTGCTCGGGGTCAATGCCGGCGCCGTCTTTGCTCTGGTGATCGGCCTCACCTGGTTTGGCGTCGAATCCGCCTACGGGTATCTGCTCTGGTCCGGCATGGGGGCCCTGCTCGGCAACCTCATCGTGCTGGGCCTCGGCCTCATGGTGGGGCGCTCCAACCCCCTCAAGCTCATCCTGGTAGGGGTCGCCCTCTCCGCCACCTTCGGCGGTCTTTCCAACTTCCTGTTGCTCTCCAACCGGGTGGTGCTGGAGCAGTTCCGCTTCTGGAACTTAGGGTCCCTTGCCGCCTCCAGTCTGGAAGCGGTACTCACCGTGGTCCCATTCGCCCTGGCCGCCCTGCTGCTGACCCTGGCGCTCTGTCGCCCTCTCACCCTGATGCAGATGGGGGATCACCAGTCCAGGGCCCTCGGCATCCGCCCCACCCGGGTGCGGATCGGCGTGCTCTTGGCCGCAACGCTCTTCACCGCCTGCGCCATCGCCATCGCCGGTCCCATCGGCTTTGTCGGCTTCCTCGCCGCCTACTGCGCCCGCCTGGTGGAGCCGGTTCGCCTCGCCATCCAGGTGCGCTTCTCCGCCCTGTTCGGGGTGCTCTTTCTGCTCGGTGCCGATGTGCTGGCCCGCTGGCTTATCCAGCCCTACGAGCTGCCCAACGGCGTCATTCTGGCGCTCATCGGGGCGCCCGTGCTCATCCTGGTGGTGCGCAGCGGCGGCTTCCGCTCCCTGCTGGCCGTCAAATAAGGTGCCACGCCCATGAAGAACTCTCTCTCACTCCCGAGCGGCACCCTCTGCCTTCGCCTTGGCAGCCACACCCTGTTGCTGCACCGCCGCGCCTGGCTCATCACCCTGGGGCTCCTGGTCGCCCTCACCCTGCTCTCCCTGCTGGCCCTCACCCTGGGTTCCGGCAAGATCACCATGATGGGGGTGATCCAGACCCTGCTCGGGGAGGGAAGCCGACTCGATCAGGTAACCGTCTTCAAGATCCGACTGCCGCGCCTGTTGGCGGTGCTGGTGGCCGGCGCCGCCATGGGACTCTCGGGCTGCCTGGTGCAGACCCTGGTGCGAAACCGCCTCGCCACCCCGGACATGATAGGGGTCAACGAGGGGGCATCCCTTGCCATCATCATCTTCTCCCTCTATCTGACGCTGGGCACCTGGCCCTGGTGGGCCGCGCCGTTCGGCGCCCTGTTTGCCGCCGCCGTGCTCTATGCCCTGTGCAACAAGCCGGGGGAGCAGGGCTACCTGTTCGTGGTGATCGGCATCGGGGTCTCGGAGCTGATGAACGCCCTCGGCCAGTTCGTCATGTCCACCCAGTCCCTGGTGCACCTCACCAGCCTCTATCTGTGGAACATGGGCAACTTCGTCGGTCAGGGCTATGGCACCCTGCTACCGGTGAGCCTGCTGCTCCTGCTCATCTGTCCCTGGACCGTCTGTCTCTCCCGCTCCCTCGGCGTGCTGCGCCTGGGACCGGTGACGGCCAGCACCCTCGGGGTCAACGTGAACCGGGTGCAGCTCGGGGTGCTGGCCCAGGCCATCATCGTTGCAGCCCTTGGCACCGCCATCGGTGGCCCCGTGGTTTTCATCGCCATGGCGGCCCCCATCCTTGCCTCCTGGCTCAGCCGGGATCGCATCGTGCCGCTCTGGATTGCCGCCCTGTGCGGCGCCCTGATGCTGCTCGCCAGCGACACCCTGGTGCGGGTGCTGGCCAGCCCCCACGAGGTGGCCACCGGCATCATGACCCGCATTCTCGGCGGCCTGCTGCTGCTCTTCATCCTGCTCAAAGATCGCCAGAAGGCCGACTGACCATGGCATTCATCCATTTTCAATACAGACCGAGGGCCGCCCGATGACGCTCACCGTGAACCGACTCCAGTTCGGCTACCCGCAAAAGACCATCTTCAAGGAGATTTCCTTCTCCCTCCCCCGGGGCAAGCTGGTGGGGATCGTCGGCCCCAACGGCGGTGGCAAATCCACGCTGCTCAAGCTCCTTGCGGGACAGGAGCAGCCCCGGTCCGGGGAGATCCTGCTCAAGGAGAAGCCACTCGGTGCCTATGGCGCCAAAGCCCTGGCTCGGGAACTCGCCTATCTGCCCCAACGCCCCCTGGTCCCCCCCGGTATCCTGGTGGAGCAGCTGGTGCAATATGGCCGCCATCCCCATCAGGGCTGGTTCAATCAGTGGAGCGAGGAAGATGCCCGCATGGTGGACTGGGCCCGGGAGCGGATGCAGCTCGATGCCATCTGGCACCAGAGCGCCAGTTCGCTGTCCGGCGGTCAGGCCCAGCGGGTGTGGCTCGCCATGGTGCTGGCACAGGATGCGGACATCATCTTGCTGGACGAGCCCACCAGCGCGCTGGACATCGGCCACCAGACCGAGGTGATGGAGGCCATCCATCGGGTCGCCGCCGAGGGCAAGACGGTGCTTATCGTCATCCACGATCTCGCCACCGCCGCCCGCTACTGTGACGAGCTGATTGCCCTGGGGGATGGCGCCATCCAGGCCATGGGCCCGGCCCGGGAGGTGGTGACCAAGCCCCTCATCGATCGCCTCTACCAGACCGATGTGGACATACTGCACGCCCCCGGCGACGGGGCCCCTGTCATCGTGCCCCGCCGACGCGCTGACGAAGTGCCCCGCCTGCGCGCCGACCATGGCGTGTCGGCCTGAGCCATACCCTGTGCCAGAGAAAGAAACCGCCTGATGGCGGTTTCTTTCTCTGGGCTTTGCGTTGGCGTTATCCGGGCGCTGGCATCGTGCTCACAGCAGCAAGACGGTGAGCACGCCCCCCGGCAGGGCTTGCCAGTGCAGGGTGGCGCGCCAGCCGGCTGGCAGGGTCGGTGTCAGCGGGCATTTGAGCTCCAGGGTGAGAGTCTGCGCCGTCATGGCGAGCCAGCGGGCATCGAGAAAGTCAAAGTAGCGCCCCACCCGGGAATAGAGCCCCTTGAAGAGGCTCTCCTTGGCGGAAAAAACCAGAGTCAGTCCCTCTGCCAGGCTCAGCTGGGCGTCGTGAGCCCCCGCCTCCAGCCGTCCCCACTCCTCCCCATCCATGATGCCGGGCCAGAGCTGCGCCCCTTGGTCGCCATCGAGCCAGGCCTCCAGATCCAGCCCGATTCCCTCCTGGCCCGGGCGCACAGCACACAGGGCCACCCCCTCTCCCGCCAGCCGGCTGTGGCTGATGCTCCCCTCCACCCCTTCAGGCCAGAGTGGCTCCCGGGCCGCTCCGATGGCCACGCAGCATCCTGCAAGACCGAAGGGACGCAGGGCCTCACGGGCTGCGAGACGCCCCGCCAGAAACTCCCCGAGGCGCTTGGGGGCAGCCCCCTGCAATGAAGCAGGCAGCATGATGCCCTGGGCCCCAAAGCACTCCGGCGAGAAGGCGGCGGGATCAAAACTGACCCGATGAAGAGGCAGCGTCTCCAGGCCCGGCAGGCACAAGGCATCGGATTGACGGACAAAGGATCCATCGAGTGAGGGACAACGAGGCAACATGCAAGGCTCCTGACAGGGGCCTGCGATGGTACCAAAGCAAGCCGAGGTCATGCCACAAATACAAATGACAACGCTTCTCACTTGCTTTGTGGTAGCATGTCCCCGCCCATTTGGGCCCCGGTTTTAGGCTGACAGGCAGGCACGCCCCACAGGGCCCGCCCATCATGGGCCGAGAGTGCCGCCGATTTCACCCATAAGGATGTCACCATGAAGATCTTCTCCCCGCTGGCCACCTTGCTCATGCTGGCCAGCCTGACGGGCTTCCAGGCCCAGGCGGGCAGCCGCCAGGTCATCGATGCCAACGGCCAGCCCCAGAGCGTCCCCGATGCGCCCCGGCGAGTCGTCGTGTTGAGCGAACTCGATCTCGACAGCGCCCTGACTCTGGGGGTGCAGCCGGTGGGCACCGTCAATGGGCGCGGCCAGTCCACCCTGCCCCGCTATCTGCTGGACAAGGCGGGCAAGGAGATCGCCGTGGTCGGCGATCTGGACAACCCCAATCTGGAGACCCTCATCGATCTGGAGCCGGACCTCATCCTCACCGGCCAGACCAAGCCCGAGCTCCTCGCCCTGCTCAAGGAGATCGCCCCCACCGTCGTCACCGGCAACTGGGGCGAGCCCTGGAAAACCGTATTCGGTCGCAGTGCCGACGCGATGAACCGGGGGGCCGAGGCCAAGGCCTTCCTCACCCGGTATGAGGCCCACCTGGCAGAGGCCCGCAGCAAGCTTGCCCAGCATCAGGGGGAACAGATGAGCATAGTGCGCTGGAACCCCAAGGGGCCGAGCTACATGCACGGCGGCACCTTTGCCAGCAGCGTGGTCACCGAGATGGGGCTCACCCGCCCCTCCCACCAGATCGGTGACAAGAGCCCCCACTCCCCGGCCCTGAGCCTCGAATCCCTCAACCTGCTGGACGGTGACTGGCTGGTGATCGGCACCCTCAGCACCAGCGGGGATGCGGTGGATGCCATGAAGCAGGCCGAGCAGACCCCGGCCTTCCAGCAGCTCGGCGCCATCAAGGGCAAGCGCTTCGGCGCCGTGGACGGGTCACTCTGGACCTCCACCGGCGGCCCCCAGGCGGCCCTCAAGGTGATCGACGACGTCGAGCGCCTGCTGACCAAACCGGATGCCGCCCCCATCGCTCACTAATCCCCCCTCGGTTTACAGCCAAAAAGAAGCCCGCATGATGCGGGCTTCTTTTTTATCCATCGCTCTTACCATCCGGCAAGGCCGCCTACTCGGGCAATGGCAGCGCCTTTCTGTCGAGCTTGCCGCTCCCGGTCTTGGGCAGGGCATCCAGCAGGATGAGCCGCGCCGGCACCATGTAGTGCGGCAGCGTCGCCTGCAACCCCTTGCGCAGGGCGAGGCGATTGAGGATCACCCCGCTTTTCGCCTCCACGTAGCCCACCAGCATGGCCTCGTCCCCCTCTCCCACCAGACGCACCGCTGCCTCCTGCACCCCGGCCTGGCGGCGCAGTCCCGCCTCCACCTCGCCGAGCTCGATGCGAAAACCGCGCAGCTTGATCTGATCGTCGCGCCGCCCCAGATAGAGGAAGCGGTCCGCCCCAAGGAGGCGCACCCGATCACCGGTGCGATAGAGGCAATGGGTGGCAAGGCGCAGGAAGGCGGCGCTGGTCAAGGCCGGCTTGCGCCAGTACCCCTCGCACAGGGCCGGGCTCTCGATGCAGAGCTCGCCGCACTCTCCCTCTGCCACCGGCTGCCCCGCCTCGTCCAGCACCCAGTGCCGATAGCCGGGCAGGCTGTGGCTGATGGTGATCTGCCCGCCAACCGGCGGCCAGCGCACCTCGCTCACCAGGGACCAGACGGTAGCCTCGGTCGGCCCATAGCAGTTCCACAGCCGCCGGGTGCGGGCACAGAGCTGCTCGGCCAACCCTGAGTCCAGCGCCTCGCCACCGCACAGGGCGGTGAGGGTATTGCGCCCCTGCCAGCCAGCCTTGAGCAACATACGCCAGCAGGCCGGGGTGGCCTGCAGCCAGTTGATGGAGGGATCGGCCTCGAGCAGCGCCAGCATCCCCAGGGGATCCTTGTTGTGCTCGCCGCCGGCCACCGTGAGCCGACCACCGCCCCAGAGCGGCCCCAGCATCTCCAGCAGGGAGATGTCGAAGGCCGGGGTGGTGATGAAGAGCCAGTGGCAGCCAGGTGAAAGCCCGAGCCGCTCACGGATCCCGTCGAGGAAGCAGAGCAGGGCCCGCCGGCTGATGACCACCCCCTTGGGCTCGCCGGTGGAGCCCGAGGTGAACATCATGTAGGCAGCCAGGGCATCATCCACCTGGGGCCAGGAAACACCCCCTGCCGCTGCTGGCCCGTCGAGGGTGCGCAGCGGACAGCCGAAGGCGGGAGCTGGCCTGTCGCCGTCGCAGATCACCGCCGACAGGCGCGCCTGGCGGGCGATCCCCTGCAGCCGCTCCACCGGAAAGTCCGGCTCAAGGGGCACGAAGGTGAGACCGAGGCGCAGGCAGGCCAGCAGGCTGGCCACCAGATCGGGGCTGCGGGAGAGATAGAGGCCAACCCGCTCCCCCACCGCCAGCCCCTGCAAACGGGCGGCAATCTCGCCGACCCTGGCATTGAGCGCGCCGTAGCTAAGCCACTGTTCATCTGATCCGCCCTCACTGATGCCCTCCCCGCCCATGCGAATGGCGGGGGCGAGCGGGCTGGCGGCCAGACAGGCCGCCAGCCGCGCACCCAGGTTGGCCGCGCCCTCACGGGGGGCCGGCCGGGTTTGCACGAGCGGAGCCTTATGCTTGATGGTCACCGTCATAGCGCGGCCTCCGTTTGGCGCACCAGCCAGTGCCGATAGAGCCGGCTGGGGGATGGGTGGGCTTTGAGCGTCTGCAGGGTAAGTGGCGCCCGATCCTGCGCGAACGCCTCGTTGAGGGCCGCCAGCAGGGCGAGTTGCTGCACCGAATCTACCCCCAGATCCATCAGGGTTTGTTGCCAAATGCCGGGCACGCCGCACTGGCGCTCCCACAGGGCCACCAGCACGCGGGCCTCGGCCGGCGGCTGAGCCAGGCTGGGCTCCGCCCTGGTGGCTACCACCTGCGGCATCACCGGGGACTGTACCGCCGCCACGCTGGCCGGCTGGCTCAGATCCGCCTGTGCTAGCCAGGCGAGTTCGGCCAGCCAGTCAGCCAGCACCGCCTCGGCCCGGGCCTCGGGGATCTGCTCGCCATCGAACTCGAGGCGCAGTTGGAGCGTCTCGCCCCGGCTGCTGACCACCAAGGAGAGCGGCAGCTCCACCTTCTCCACCACGGCGCCAAAGCGCGGCACCAGCTGGTGAGGTTCGGGGGCGGCAGGGGCCGCCGGCATGGGGTAGTTCTCGAACACGAACAGGCTCTGGAACAGACGTGCCCGGCCTTTGGTCAGTGCCGCCAGCGACTGGGTGCCGTGCTCATTGAGTGCCATCAGGTCGGTCTGCAACCGGGCGATATGCTCGGCCAGGGTCAACTCGGTGTGCCACACCAGGGCCAACGGCAGGCTGTTGATATAGAGCCCGACGCTCGCGGTGATCCCCTCGATGGGGTAATCCCGGCCCGGGGTCACGTTGCCCACCAGGGTGACGGCATCGCCAGAGCAGCGTGCCAGCAGACGGTGCCAGGCATATTGGGCCAACAGGCCCGCGGTCACGCCAAGCTCGCGGGCACGATGGGCGAGCAAGGTCGCCACCTCGGCCGGCAACGACGTGGCGCACACCGCCGGTCGCTGCTGGGTATGGCGCCCGCTTGCGCCAGCGTCCAGCGTCACCCCGAACAGGCAGGCGAGATCGTTAGGCGTTGCCAAGAGCTCGCCCCGCCCCTGCCAGTAGGTCTCGGCGCTGCGGGTTTGGCTGGCGATATGGCGGCCAAATTCGAGCCAGGCGGTATCCGGCTCGCGCTGCGGCAACAGGCCATTCATCAGCGCCTGATAGCCGCGATGCAAGGAACCCAGCAACACGGGGCCGCTCCAGCCATCCAGCACGCCGTGATGGGCGCTGAAGATCACCTTGTGGTGATCGGGAGCCAATTTGAAGCAGACAAGGCGCAGCAGGGGCGCCTGCTCCAGCGGGATCGGGCGGGCCAGATCCTGCTCGCGGTAGGCCTGGACCCGTGTCTCTGCATTTTCCACTTCAGACAAGTCCTCATAGTGGAATGGCAACTCGGCATGCTTGAGGATGCGCTGGAGCGCAACCCCGTCCGCCAGCACCAGTTCGCTGCGAAGGGCCGGCCTGCGGGCAATCTGCCCCTGCCAGGCCTGACGGTAGACCGCCACGTCCAGCGGCTGGTGATAGGCGATCTCGGTCTGCAGGTGATAGGCGTGATCCCGGGGCGCCAGCGCCCTGTGATGGAACATGCTCTGCTGAAGCGAGGTCATGGGCAGCAGGGTCTCCACCTCGCGCCCGTTCAGCACCCGATCGAGCGCGCTTTGCGAGAGGCCAAGCCCCGGGAAGTCGCTCGGGGTATGGCGCGGGGCCTTCACCGCGCAGCAGTGCTCCACCAGTGCCGTCAGGTTGTCCGCCAGCCGCGCCATCAGGGCGTCGCTCGCCTGCTGGTTGAGGGCGCCCACCTGACGCAGGGTGAGGCGGCCATCAAACACGCCACCGTGCAGACTGACCAGCTCGCGCGGCAGGTTGTCAGGGGAGCTGGGTGCCCCCGGCGCCATCGACAGAGGCTGCCAGGGCTGAGCAGCCTCGCCCTGATGGCTGACCCCCAGATAGTTGAAGACGATCAGGGCTTCGGGCAGTGCCCAGCCACGTGGGTGGTGCAGTCGCAGGGCGTTGAAGCCCACCCCTTTGTCCGGCACGGCGCGCAGCTGCTCCTTGGTGGCGCAGACCAGCGCGTCCCACTCCTTGGCATCCGCCAGTGCCAGCGGGTAGGTGCTGGTGAACCAGCCCAGGGTACGGCTCACGTCGAGTTCCGCATCGATGGCCTCACGGCCGTGCCCTTCCAGCATCACGCAATGACGTGCGCCATAACCCAGCTCGCTCAGGGTGCGGGTCAGTGCCGCCAGCAGCAGGTCGGGCACCCGGGTGAAGTAGGCCTGGTTGGCGGTGTCGATAAGACGAGCCGTGGTCTCCTGACTCAGTTGCAGCAGGCTGGCGGCGGCGCGGCCATCGGCGGCGCGCGCCGTTTCCAGCAGGTGACCCTGGCTGCCTTCCCCCTGAGCCAGCCAGAAGCCAAGCTGTTCCTCTTCCCGTTTGGCGTAGGCCGCGAGCCCCTCGCCCCACTGGCGATAGCTGCTGCCCTTGGCGGGCAGCGGCTCGCCCCTGCTCACCCGGGCCAGATCCTCGGCCAGAATGCGCCAGGAGACGGCATCGATCACCAGGTGATGGAAGGCGAGGAAGAGCCCCTCCACCGTCTCGCCCTCCCGCGCACCTTCCAGAGAGAGATTGCGCAGGCGGGCCCAGGCCAGGGTGTGGCCGGTGGCAGGGTCGAGCTCTCCCTGCAGCTCGGTCAGGCGGGCTTGCAGCTCAGCCTCATCGAGATTGGCGGCATCCAGGGTCGGCAGCGGCGGCAATGGCAGTTCGGCCAGATAGCGCTGGCCGGTCGGGGTCACCGCCAGACGCAGGGCATCGTGGTGCTGGCGCAGGGCATTCAGCCAGCCGCGCAGAGCCTCATCGTCCACCCCGGCCGGCAGGCGCAGGATCACCCCCTGGTTCCAGTGACCGGACTTGGCAAAGCCCTGCTCGAAGAACCAGTGCTGAATGGGGTGGAGCGGAAACTCGCCGGTCAGGCTGCCCTGCTCGCTCCTGTGGCTGACGGCCTGCTGCTGGCCGAGCTGGCGGCAGAGGCGGCGCACCGTCTTGGCTTCGAACACGTCCTTCACGCTGCAGTGCAGCCCCGCATCCCGCAGCCGGGTGGTGAGCTGGATGCTGAGGATGGAGTCACCGCCCAGACGGAAGAAGTCATCCTCTACCCCGAGCGGTTGCTTGAGCACCCCTTGCCAGATGGCGAGCACGGTCTGCTCCAGTTCGTTTTGCGGCTCGCCCTTGCTCTGCTGCCAGACGATGGCAGGCAGGCGGCGCAAGTCCAGCTTGCCGTTGGGGGTGAGCGGCATCTCGGGCAGCCAGCAGAGGCGCGCCGGCACCATGTATTCGGGCAGGCACTCGCCGGCTCGCTGCAGCAGGGCGTCGCCGTCGGGCTCCCTTGCCCCGGCCTGCAAACAGGCGTAAGCGAGCAGGCGACCCTCCTGCACCACCACCTTGATCTGGCGGATGACCGGGCACAATTCGGCAAGCCGGGTCTCTATCTCACCCGGCTCGATACGATAGCCGCGCAGCTTGATCTGCTCGTCTATCCGGCCCAGATACTGGATGTTGCCGTCGCGGCGCAGCAGGGCCCGATCGCCGGTGCGATAGAGGCGATGGGTACGATCCTCCGCCAGCGCCAGCTCGATAAAGGCCTCCTGGGTACGCTCTGGCAGATTGAGATAGCCGCAGGCCAGCCCCAGCCCCGCCAGGCAGAGCTCGCCTGGGACCCCCACCGGGCAGAGGTTACCCGCCTCGTCCAGGATCAGCGCCTTCAGGTTGTTGACGGGGCTACCTATGGTGATGGGCGCCCCCGGAGTGAGCTGCGCGCAGAGCGCGGTGACGGTGCACTCGGTCGGGCCGTACATGTTGAATAGCGCCACCCGCTCTCCCCAACGCTCCACCAGGCTGCTCGGGCACGCCTCGCCGCCAAAGCCGATGGCCTTGAGGGAACCGAGATCCGCCGGTGGCAGCAGGTTCGCGAGCAGGGCGGTCGGCAAAATCATATGGCTGGCGCCCTTGCTGATGGCGGCAGCGATCACCCCTTCCCCCGGCTCGCCGAAGTGCAGGGCCGCGCCGCAGTACAGGGGCAGCAAGCTGGTCATGTTGCCGGCATCAAACGAGAGGGACATGCAGTTGAACATGGCCCCGTTATGATCAATGGCGATGCGATCACCGTGATCCGCCATCAGGTTGACCAGGCTGCCCTGCTCCACCATGACCCCCTTGGGCAGGCCGGTGCTGCCGGAGGTGTAGATGATCTGGGCCAGCATGGCGGCGTCCCGAGGCAGTGCGGGCGTGCTGGTTGGCATCTTGTCCAGCGCCAGCTGGTGCAGGTTGTGATACTGGGCACCCGTGCCCACCAGCGCCTCGGCAAGCCGCGGGTCCGGCACGCCACCCAGCACCAGGCTGATGGCTGCATCGCCAAGGATATGGGCCAGCCGCTCGGCGGGATAGGCAGGATCGAGGGGCACATAGGCCGCCCCCGCCTTCCAGCAGGCGAGCAGTGCGATGGCAAAGGCGACATCCCGTCTGGCCTGGATGCCGATGGCGGCGCCCGGGGTAACGCCACAGGATTGCAGCCAGTGGGCCAACTGGTTGGCACGCACCTCCAGCTCGCCATAGGTCAACGATTGCGCGCCCTCGCTCACCGCCAGCGCGTCCGGCAACTGAATAGCGCGCCGCTCGATATGACAGAGCAGGGTGTCGCGGCTCGGGTAGTCTTGCGGCAAGTCGGCAAGCTGTGCGGCCAGCGCGGCCTGGTCGGTGCCCGCTTCCAGCGGTAGTTGCCAGATGTCGGTCTCGGGGGCCGCCACCACGGCGCGCATCAGGTGCAGCAGGCGATCGGCATAAGCCTGGATGGTCTCTCGCTCGAACAGGGCGGTGGCAAACAGCCAGTCCACCCGGACGGAGTCCATCAGCTCGGTCACCTTGACCGATATGTCGGTCTTGGCCGGCAGCACAGGCGAGGTCTCCTCCACCAGCTGGCAGCCGGGGATGAGATCGTTGAAGTCCACCTTGGCCTGATAGACCAGCATGATCTGGAAGATGGGGTTGATGGCGGTGGTGCGATCGGCGCCGATGGCCTCGGCCAGCGCCTCGAAGCGGTAGAGCTGGTGATCAAAGGCCGCCAGATCCTCCTCCCGGCACTGCTGCAGATAGTCGACAAAGCTGGGCTTGCCGCTGAGTTGAGTGCGCAGCACCAGGGTATTGACGAAAAAGCCCACCAGCGACTCGATCTCGTGGCGCTCACGATAGGCGAGCGGGGTGCCGATCACCACCTCCTTCTCGCCGCTCTGGCGCACCATCAGCAGGGCAAACAGGGCGTGCAGACCGATAAAGTTGGAGGTGCTGTGGCGTTGGCAGAGGCGCTTGAAGCTCTCCCACTGGTCGCTCTCGATGGTGGAGAAGACCAGCTCGCCGCCGCTGTCCTGATGGGCCGGGCGCGGCTTGTCGAGCGGCAGACCGTGAACCTCGGGGCTGCCACCGAGTCGATCGACCCAGAACGGCTTGAACTCGGCGTGATAATCGAGAAAACGGTCCGAGTTGAACCAGCGGGCATAGTCGATGTAGGTGAGCGGCAGCTCGCTCACCTGCAGGGGCTCGCGGTTCTGATGGGCAAGAAAGGCGCGCTTGAGATCCGCGAACATGTTCTTGACCGACCAGCCGTCGGAGATGATGTGGTGCTGGGTGATCAGCAGCACGTGCTCGCGGCTGCCCAGCCGAATAAGGTGCACCCGGCTGAGATCCCCCCGGGTCAAGGAGAAGGGGCGTCCAATCTCTTCCCGCACCCGGCGGGCCACATAGGCCTCGCGCTCGGCAATGGGCTCTGCGCTCACATCCTCAATCTGCAACGTGAAGGGCGTATGGGGCAGGATCTCCTGCGCCCCCCTGCCCGCCTCGTCCTTGATGAAGCGGGTGCGCATGCTGGGGTGGCGGGCAAACAGGTGGTCGAAGGCAAACTCCAGCGCCGCCGTGTCCAGCTCTCCCTTGACGCGAAAATAGACCGGCATATTGTAGAGGTGGGAGGCCTCCTCGTACTGCTCGATAAACCAGAGCCCGCTCTGGGACGAGGAGAGCGGCCCCTGCCGGGCGCCCTCGGCGGCGATAGGTTCTTCGAAGGCGGCACGGGCCGCCAGGCAGCGCACCAGCTCATCCTTGTGGGCCTTGATGGTGGCACCGATGGCCGGCGTCACCGCCTCCTTGCTCGACTGGGAGATAAGCTGACCTTTGTCGTTCAGAGCCAGCTTGACCCCCTGCCGTTCCAGCTGTTTCAACAGCAAAATCATATTGTTCATCTGTTTCTCAAGCCTCAGGCACTCAGGGTGGCGCCGCCGTCGACGACCAGATCCTGCAGCGTGATGTGGCTGGCCAGATCCGAGGCCAGGAAGAGGACGGTATGGGCGATCTCCGCCGGGGTGGCGACCTTGCGCAGGGGGATGCCGAGCTTGAACTGCTCCGGCAACCCGGCAATGGTGCGGGCCATGGCCTCCTCGCTTGGCAGCATGCCGCGCAGCATGGGGGTATCCGTCGAGCCCGGCGACACCAGGTTGGCGCGCACGCCGAAGGGGGCCAGCTCCAGCCCCACCGTCTGGGTCAGGCTGGTGACCGCCGCCTTGGAGGCGCAATAGGCCGCCATCTGCATGCGCGGCACATGGGCGGCGTTGGAGCCGATGGTGACGATGGCACCGCGCTGCTGCCCCTTGAAGTGGGGCACCAGGGCCCGCAGCAGATAGAAGACGCCGCTGGCGTTGACCGTCATGCAGTCGTGCCAGTCGTCATCGCTCAAGGCGTCGGTGGGGCCGAGGCGCAGCACTCCGGCCCCGTTCACCAGCACATCGAGCCCGCCGTCTGCCAGCAGCGCTGCGCAGCAGGCGTTGACCGCCTTCGAGTCGCCAATATCGAGCAGCCGGGTGGCATAGGGGTAATCGGCTTCGGGAAACGCCAGATCCAGCCCCACCACACAGGCGCCGGCTGCCACGAACTGCGTCGCCACCTCGCGGCCGATGCCGCGCCCTGCTCCGGTCACCCAGACCCGCTTGCCAGTGAAATCAAAGGCCATTGCTTGTTGCTCCTTATCCATCACCACACCATCTCCACGCTCTCTTCGTCCTCGGAAAGCAGGCCGTCGAGGAAACGGCAGAAGTCGTCCAGGCGCGGGTGATCGAACACGTCGGAGACCTTGACCTGCACCCCGAACTCGGCGCCGAGCCGGTTGACGATCTGAATGGTCTGCAGGGACTGGCCCCCCAGTTCGAAGAAGTTGTCCGTGGGCGCCATGGTGGCCAGCCCAAGGATCTGCTGCCAGATAGTGCCGACCCGGTTCTCGGTCTCGCTGCCCAGGGTCAAGGCTTCGCCGCCCGCCTGGTAGGCGGCCAGCAGGGCCTTGCGATCCAGCTTGTTGGAGCCGGTGCGGGGCAGCTGGTCATAGTGGCGATAGTCGGTGGGGATCATGGCGGCAGGCAGCACCTTGGCCAGCTGCGCCTTGATGACCCGGCTGTCGCGCTCCGACCCCGCCACGAAGGCCACCAGCCGGCGCACGCTGCCGATGCTCACCCCCTGCACGCACGCCTCGTCCACCCCCGGCAGGGCCAGCAGCTGGGCCTCCACCTCGCCGGGCTGGATGCGATAGCCGCTTATCTTGAATTCGTTGTCGCGCCGACCAAGGTAGACCAGCCGGCCATCCACCAATCGCACCCGATCGCCGGTGCGGTAGACAGGCATCTGCTCCGCCCCAACACGGAGGGTATCGAAACTACCTTGCACGTCCCCCACGTAGCCGTTGGCCAGCTGCGGGCCGAGCAGCACCAGCTCCCCCTCCTCGGCGGGTTGCTCCCCCGCCCCCAGAATGAGCGCCTGCATGCCGGGCAGCGGCAGGCCGATGGGCAACTGGGCCTGGCTCGGGTCTTCCCGCTGCAGCTCCTGGGTGGTCACCACCACTGTGGTTTCGGTGGGGCCGTAGGTGTTGAAGAGGCGCACATCGGAGCGGCCCTGGCGCTGCCACTGGGCCAACTGCTCGGGGTAGACCGCCTCGCCGCCGATAATGACGGTGGTAAGCCCGGCAGGAATATGGGCCTGGCCCGCCGTCAGCGCCACCACCCACTCGTTCCAGAACGCGGTAGGCAGGTCGAGGTGGGTGATCCCCATCTGCTCCACCCCGGCCGCGAAGGCGGGCATGGATTCGAGCAGGGCGTCGGTGCGCAGCACCAGGGTGGCACCGGCGCTCAAGGTGGCGAACACCTCCTCGATGCTGGCGTCGAAGTTGAAGGGGGCGAATTGCAGCATCCGCGCGTCTTCATCGAGGTGATAGCGGCAGCGGGCCGCAGCGGCGAAGTGATCCAGGGCGCCGTGGCTCACCGCCACCCCCTTGGGCAGGCCGGTGGAGCCCGAGGTGAACATCAGGTAGGCGACGGCGCAACCGGCGGCCGGCTGGTTGAGCCGATCGCCACTCACCAGATCCCCCGCCAGCAGGGTGCGCCCCTCAAACAGGCTGGCCAGCTTGTGGCGGTACTCGGCCTGGGTGATCAGGGTCTTGACCTCCCCCAGCCGCAGAATATGGCCCTGGCGCTCCAGCGGCTGCTCGGGATCGAGGGGCACATAGACGGCGCCCGCCAGCAGCACCGCCAGCTGGGCGAAGATGGCCTGGGGGGTGCGGGCCAGCATGACCCCCACCTTGTCGCCGGGGGCGACGCCTTCGGCCTGCAAGGCGGCCGCCATCTGTTCGGCTCTGGCCAGCAGCGCCTCGTAGCTGAAGCGGGCCTCTCCCTGCGCCGTGCGCTGAATCAAGGCAATCTTGTCCGGGGTCTGGGCGGCGAAGTGGCAGAGCGCCTCCAGCACAGGCCGCGTCTTGATCACTTCATGGGTGGGGCCGGCGATCAGGGCCCTGGCCCGCTGCTCCGCCAGCCAGTCGGCCTTGAGCGTCCCCAGGGTCTGGGCGGGCTCGGCCAGCCAGCTTCCCAGCAGGGCAAACAGGGTATCGGCGATGGCTGCCAGATCCGCCTGACAGTAGCAGCCGGGGTTGGCGTCCAGATCCAGTCTGGGCTGACCATCGACGCCGACCTGCACCTCGATGGTGAGATCCTCCACCGGGCCGGCGCTGATGTTGAGAATATGGGCAGATAGCGGCCCGAAGCGGCGAGCGTGATCGAACGGCATGATGTTGACCAGCGGGCCGAACAGGCGTTTGTCGCCCCCCACCAGGCCAAGGTCGCGACGCAGCAGCTCGTAGCGGTAGTGCTGGTGTTTGCGCACCCCGCGCTTGGCCTTGGCCACGGCGCCGGCGGCTCCCGCCAGATCCAGCTCTTCACCAAGCGCGAGAGCCAGGGGGGTAATGTTCATCTGCATGCAGGGCACGGTCAGGGACGCCGAGCCGATGCGGTTCATCATCATCAGGCCGAGCAGGGTCTTATCCTGGCCGCTCGACAGCGACAGCTGGGCCGAGAGGCCGGCCAGCAGCAGATCGGGCCAGCCCAGCTTGTGCTCGTCGGCAAAGCCGGTCAGGGATTGCCAGAGCGCCGCCGGCAGCGGACGGCTCTCGCGGATAAATTCGGCGGCAATCGGCGCCCGTAACGAGCCAAATGATGTCACCTCGGGCCAGCCTTGCAGTTGCTCCTGCCAGAAGGCGCGGGCGGCGGCGTTCTTGCCGCTCTGCTCACGGCTCGCCTCTTCGGCCAGCACCTCAGCCAACGAGCCGAAGGGGGATGGGGAGTTCATCTCACCGGCCAGCCCCTCTGCATACAGCTCGGCGATGCGCTGGAACAGCAAGGTGGTACCAAAGCCATCCAGCGCGATGTGGTGCACGCAGCTGTAGAGGTAATCGCGGCCGGGGCCGCGCAGCAGGGCGAAACGGCAGGGCGCTTCTTGGGTCAACTCGAACGGGCGGCGCAGATCGGCCCAGGCCCAGGCGCGGGCCAGCGTCTCGTCATCGCGCTCGAGGGAGACCTCTTCATAGGCCAGGGGCAGCTCGGCCGGGACGAAGCAGACCGCCTCCTTATCGTCTTCGAAGTGGCCCTTGAGCGCCTCGCACTCCCCCACCGCCTTGGCAAGGGCCGCGGCCAGCACGGCCGCCTCGACCTTGCCGTCGAAGGCGATGCACTCGGCGGTGTTGAACATCGCCTTGTCGTCGTTCAGCAGATGTCCGGACCAGAGCCCCTGCTGAGGTATGGTCAAGGGGAAGCGGTTCATGGGGTCACCTCCAGCGCCTGGGCTGCCAGCCTGGCCTCGATCAGGCGCCACCAGCCGTTGAGGGTCGGCAACTTGGCGAGATCCACGAAGCCGAGCTCGACCCCGGCGGCGCGCCACTCGGTGAGCAGGGCCATGATCCGCACCGAATCCAGACCGTAGTCGATGAGGTTCTCATCGGGGTCAAACTCATCTTCGTCCTCGTCGATATGACTCAGCAGCCGCGCCTTGAGCCCCTCATACGTCAGCAACGGATTGCTCTGGACGGCAGAAGCGGCAACCGGCGCAAGGGCCAGCACCTCCTCGCAGCGGATCACCTTGCCGCAGCGGGTCGCCACGTAGTCGAGCGCCATCTGGTGGTCGGCCAGGGAGAAGTCCGCCACCCCGTCCGCCAGGAAGAAGGGCTGGATGTCGCGCATGAAGGCGTCGCAGGCGGTCATCATGCAACCGATATGGCCGTAGATGCCGCCGATGATCAGCTGATCCCGCCCCAGCGCTTTGAGCATCTGCTCGAGCTCGGAGCGCTGGAAGGCGCTGTAGCGCCACTTGACCAGCACGGTGTCGTCCCGCTCCGGGCGCAGGGCTGCCACCACCTGCTGCTGCTCGGGCCGTTTGTTGAGCCCCGGGCCCCACATGTCGTTGAGCAGGGCGCGATCCTCAGGGGATTGATCCTTGGGCTGGGCGGTGTAGAAGACCGGGATGCCGAGGGCCTTGCACTGCTTGCGCACGGCGGCCAGGCGCTCGGTGAGCGCCGCGATCAACGGGCTGTTTTCGCCATAGAAGGCGGTGAAGTACTCCTGCATGTCGTGGATCAGCAGGGCGGCGCGCTTGGGATCCAGAGACCAGTCGACCTTGTTGGCCTTCCACTGGCTGGGTATGGCGTAATTGTTCAGGGTTGGGATTGCCATAACGTCATGATTCCTTTTTAGTTTTATGCTGTTGTCAGGGGCTGGTTGGCGGCGATGGCGTGCGCAATGCGCGCCCGCAGCCCCTGCTTGTCAATCTTGCCCACCGCCGTCATGGGCAGGGCGTCCAGAGTTTCGAAGCGGTCGGGCAGCTTGAAGTCCGCCACCCCGCGCTCGCGCAGAAACTTGCGCAAGGCCAGCGGCTTCAAGGCGGGATCCGTGCTGACGATGAAGGCGCAGCTCTTCTCCCCCATGGCGCTGTCGGGCATGGAGACCAGGGCCGCATGGGTGATGGCAGGGTGGTGCAGCAGCTGGTTTTCCACCTCTTCCGCCGCGATCTTCTCGCCTCCCCGGTTGATCTGATCCTTCTGCCGCCCCACCACGGTGAGGTAGCCATCGGCATCCTGTACCACCAGATCGCCGGAGCAGTAGAAGCCCTCGGCATCAAACACCCGGGCGTTGTGGGCCGGGCTCTGGTAGTAGCCGCGGAAGGTATAGGGGCCGCGGGTGTGCAGGGCGCCAGGCTCGCCGGGGGCAACCGGATTGCCCGCCTCATCGAGGATGCGCACCTCGTCGTCCGGGCTCATGGGGCGGCCCTGGGTGTGAATGACCTTCTCGTCGGGATCAGAGAGCCGGGTGTAGTTGACCAGCCCTTCCGCCATGCCGAACACCTGCTGCAGCCGGCAGCCGAGCAGCGGCCCAATCTTGCTGGCCACCGCCTCCCCCAGCTTGGCGCCGCCCACTTGCAGCAAGTCGAGGCTCTCGAGCTGAATGCGCGCAGTGGGGTCCGCTTCCGCTGCCTGCAGCCAGAGCGAGACCGCCGGCGGCACCAGCGAGGTGAGGTTGACCCGGTGGCGGGCGATCAGCGGAAAACAGCTGATGGGGCTGGGGTCGGGGGCGAGCACCACGGTGCCGCCTGCCTCGAACACCCCCAGGGCGCCCGGGGAGCTCAGGGGGAAATTGTGGGGCGCCGGCAGGGCGCACAGATAGCGGGTATGGGAGCCGAGGCCGCAAATTTCGTTGCTGCGGCGCACGCTGTACAGGTAATCGTCATGGGTGCGCGGGATAAGCTTGGGGGTGCCTGTGCTGCCACCGGAGAGCTGGAAGAAGGCCACCTCGTTCGCCGGGGTCGGGGCAAAGGAGACGGATGGGGAGCTCCCCTCATCCCCCTCGCCGAGCCAGCGAGCCAGCCCCAGCTCCCCCCCATCGCCATCCAGCAGCACCAGCTCGGCACCGATGGTTGTCAGCAGCTCGCTCTCGCGTCCCTTGCTCGCAAACAGCGGGTGGGTCAGCGAGCCGACAAAGAGGCGCGGAGTGATCTGCTCGGCATAAGAGAGGAGCTCCAGCCGGTTGTGGCTAAAGAGCGCGTTGACCGGCGCAATGCCGGCCTTGAGCAGGGCGAAGAACACCAGATAGAACTCGGCCACGTTGGGGAGTTGCACCAGTGCGGTGTCCCCCACCCCCAGGCCGTGGCGGGCAAGATTTGCGGCCAGCCGGCTCGAGGCGGCGTCCAGCTCACGATAACTGAAGCGGCGCTCGCCGCAGAGGATGGCCTCGGCGTCAGGTGCCAGCTCGCACTGACGCGCCAGCATGGCGGTCAGCGGCTCGCCGCGCCAATAACCCTTGGCGCGGTACAGCTCCGCCAACTCTTCGGGCCAGCGGGTATAGGGCAGGAAGCGGTTGGACTGGGTCATTGTGCCACCTCCAAATCCAGGCCCAGGGCCTTGAGCATGGTCCCCAGCTTGGTGCCGGTCTCGGCCCACTCCATGGCGGGATCCGAGCCCGCGACGATGCCGGCGCCGGCAAACAGCTCCACTTGATGGCCATCGAGCACGCCACAACGGATCACCACGGCCCACTCGCCGTTGCCCTGGCTGTCGCACCAGCCGACGATGCCGCTGAACAGGGCTCGCCGGAAGGGCTCCTGCTCGCGGATGAACTGGCGGGCCAGATCGGTGGGATAGCCGCACAGGGCCGGGGTGGGATGCAGTTGGCAGGCCAAGGAGAGCACCGACGCCTCGCCGCCATTGAGCCGGCCAGCGATGGGAGTGCCCAGATGCCAGAGGGTATCCGTGCTCATCAGCGAGGGATGAGCGGGGATCGCCAGCTCGCGGCAGTGGGGGGTCAGCACCCGGCGGATCTCGTCGATCACCAACTTGTGTTCATGCTGGTCCTTGCGAGAGGCCAGCAGATCCCGAGCCACCATCTCGTCTTGCGCCGGCTCGCTCGCCCGTCTGGCGGAGCCCGCCAGCGGGTGGGTAAACACCTCTCCCCCGCTGACCCGCAGCAGCAGCTCGGGGCTTGCGCCCAGCAGGCGGCGACCCTGGCCGAGCGGCAGGGAGAAGTGGAAGGCGTGGGGATTCTGGGCCATCAGACAGCTCATCACCCGCTTAGGGTCGGCGGGCTGATGCAGGGTGAGTGTCAGCTTGCGCGACAACACCACCTTGGCGAGCCGGCCTTGTGCAAACGCATCCAGCGCCGCACTGACCGAGGCCTGAAATTCGCTGGCCGGCGGGGTGCTCTGCACCGAGATGACCCGGTTGGCCTCGGGGGCCTGCTCAGCCGCGGTCACCGATGACGGCTCTGTCGGGGCCAGTTTCTCGCCCCGCTCATAACGGCCGGGCACATAGAGGCAGGAAGCCTCTGCCGGATCAAACGCAAAAGCACCTATCAGCAGAGGGTTGGTCTGGCCGGCAGCCCTGGCGGCATCGAGGGCCAGGGTTATCTGCTGTGCCAGCAGGGGCCACTCGCAGGCGGGGGTGGTGATGGGTTGCCCCAGGTCAGTGGCACTGATCGTGCCCTGACACGAGGTAAACAAGAAATCAGGCGACATCTTCGCCTCGGCAGGTGCGCCATTGTCCATTACTCGAGTCTTCACGTAACACCCTCAAAGAAGATTCAAAATGATAATGATTATCAGTTTGACTTTGTGCGGCGGTAAAATACTCGCTTTGAAATCGCGGGGTCAATGGGATTTTGCATCGTTAAAACAGGAGCTTGTCTGTGGGTATGTCGGGGATGACGCCAGGGCGGGCCTGCTGGCGGTGAAGGGAAACCGCTACTCGAATGAAAACGGATTGCCATCCCCATATGGGGGATGCGACAGAAACCGGTCAGGGCGGCCCCACTGGCGGCCAACCCGCTTTGCCTCTAAGATGGCGCCACCTCTTGTGACAGCCCCGAAAATGGAACCCTCCCATGTTGAAACACCTGCTTCTGCTCCCCTTCGCCCTGCTGCTGGCGGCCTGCTCGCTGACCCAGTACAGCGTCAGCGAAGGGGAGATCAACCAGTACCTCAAGGAGCGAGTCGCCTTCGAGAAACAGCTGGGGATCCCCGGCATCATGTCGAGCAAGATCCGACTCGATGACATGCAAAGCCGCATCGGCCGCAGCCAGGCCGACAAGGTCGAGCTGGATGCCGCCGGCGAGCTGCAGGTGGCAAGCCCCCTTGGCAGCCAGCAGATGAAGATCCGCCTCTCCCTGCGGGCACGCCCGGACTATGTGGCCGAACAGGGCGCCATCTATCTGCGCGATCTCGAGCTGCTCTCCGTCAAGACCGAGCCGGCGGACGTGGGCACCGCCCTCTCCCCGCTCTTGCCCACCTTCAACCAGTCCCTCTCTCTGTTCCTCTCACAGACCCCAGTCTACCGGCTCGATGGCAGCCGCCAGAACGAGGCGCGGATCAAGGAGAAGGTCGAAGCCCTCAAGGTGGAGCCGGGCCGACTGGTCATCCCCTTCAAACTGATGTGACACCTGCCGCCGCGCCCCTCCTCTTCACCCCACCGGGGCGCGGTTTTTTTCTTCTCAAGCCCCGCCCTTTGCCCCATAATGCACACCATTCTCATTTAGATTCATGAGAAGCGTCATAATAAAATCAACAATATGGTGAGAAGGACATGAGAAAAACCGTACTGGTGCAGGCGATCGCCTGCGCACTCCTCAGCAGCGCCGCACAGGCTGCCGTCAAGGTGGAGGACAAGACGTTCAACACCGCCGCCAACATGCTGGCCTACACCGAATTCGAGCTCTCCGGCGAGCCGCTGGCCGAGGCCATCGGTCTGGATCTGGATGTGCTGGACGCCAACCGCGCCGACGAGCCGACCCCGTTCGACTTCGCCGCCGGCATCGAATCCTATGAATACTCCGAAGAGGCAATGTACGCCCTCAACTACCAGTCCGGCATGGGCCCCCATCTGGTCAACGGGCCGCAAAACCAGGCCCGTGGCGGCACCCTGGCCGACCTGGGCAAACGGGTACTGGCCATGGCCGAGGCCGTCGGCTTCCCCGCCGATGAAATTCCCCAGGGCATGTATCCCCTCTCCCTGCCCTACGCCTCCGCCAACCCGGAGTTCGCCCAGGCCGTGAACGCCACCCCGGTCAACGGTGACCAGATCACCATCAAGACCGCCAAGGGCAACGAGAAGAGCGTCAAGACCCAGGTCCCCGCCTACTTCCGCGACTACGCCACCCTGCGCTGGAGCGGCAGTGACAACCTGCTGGTCCCGGCCGCCGTGGGCGGCATCTTGCTCAAGGAAGTGATGTGGTCCCAGGACTTCCTCGGGGGCATGCACGTGGCCGAGACCGATGAAGAGGTGGAAGCCGCGTCCGCCACCATGGATCAGGACGGCAAGCACAAGCTGGGGGTTTCTGCCGCCGACGGCTTCAACGGCATGATGCTGACCGAGCAGTCCATCGACAAGCTCGCCATCCTGCAAGGTCAGCTCGGCTTTGACGGCAAGACCCTGGGCGCCAAAATCACCCCGCAGTACGATCCGGCCAAGGGGGTTGTCTACTTCCCTCATCAGGTGAAAGTGACCGAGACCAGCAAGAACGACGCCGGTGCCATCGGCAAGCTGGAGGTCGTGGACGGCTCCGCCCAGTTGCGCGACGCCTGGATGCTGCTGTGGCCCCTCTCCGAGTTCTACGCCTTCAGCGATCAGCGCACGGCCAACACCAATCAGAACCCGGCCTTCCACGCCGTGTTTGACGGTGCCCCGTTCGCCGCCGCTCCGGCTGCCAACCAGACCAACGATCTGGGCAAGGCGGTGGCGGGCAGCGATGCCTTCTCCCTGGCCCTGAACCTCTCCAACCTCACCTTCAAGAACCTGCTGGCCCTGCACTTCGAGCCCAAGGCCGGCACCCTGGTCGACAGCTGGCAAGCTGGCAAACAGGCCGGGCACGTCACCACCTTCGACGCCGCCTACGCCCTGGTCGCCCTGCAGATCTTCCAGCGCGCCCAGGATGCGCTGCCTGTGGGTTACGCCGCCGGTGACAATGGCGAGCTGAACCTCAAGACCCCACAGGGTGAGCAGGCGATCGCACTGGTCCGCAAGCAGGCCGATTTCATCCTCGCCAACCTCAAGGGCAAGAACGGCCTGGTCCATGACGGTCTGACACTGGGCGGCAAGCTTGACGCCGGTCAGTCCATCGACGCGCAGTTCGCCGCCATCCGCGGCCTGACCGCCGCCTTCCTGGCCACCTCGGATGCCAAGTACCGCACCGCGGCGCGCGAGCTCTTCATCGCCGCCGACAAGGCCTACTTCAATGCCAAGGCCGGTACCTGGCTCGCCGGCAAGCAGGGTGAATACACCCCCTGGACCCAGGCCGCCATCTCCGGCGCCCTGCGCTCTGCCATGCTGAACCTGCGCAACGAAGGGGCCGAGAAGGCACCCGAGCTGGAGCTGGCCCAGCTGACCCAGCGCTACGTGAGCTGGTTCCGCGGCACCGTCAACGGCGGCATGCAGATGGCCGAGTGGATCGGCGACTCCGGCGAGAACGTCATCGAGGGGGCCAGCAGCGACACCGACGAAGATAGCGTCCCGCAAGTGACCGCCGCCGGTGGCAAGCATGGCACCGCCATGGTGATGGCCGGCAAGGCCCTGGTCAGCGAGAAATAAATCGACCACCAATAGAAAGGGAGCCCAGGGCTCCCTTTTTTTGTCTGTGTCGACGAAGTTAGCCGAGCTTGGCCAGCATCGGCTTGGTCACCAGCACGATGCCCTGCTCGGAGCGGTAGAAGCGGCGTGCATCCTCGTCCGCGTTCTCCCCCACCACCAGGCCGTCTGGCAGCTTGCATCCCTTGTCCACCACCACCCGGCGCAAGCGGCAACCAGCCCCGATCTCGACCCCGGGGAAGATCACCGCCTGATCCAGGGTACAGAAGGAGTGCACCCGCACGTTGGTGAACAGCACCGAGTTGAGCACGAAGGAGCCGCTCACGATGGAGCCCCCCGCGAACATGGAGTTGATGGTCATGCCGTGCTGGCCGTTTCTGTCCTGCACGAACTTGGCCGGGGGCGACATGTTCTGGCTGGTCCAGATGGGCCAGTTCTCGTCATAGATGTCGAGCTCGGGCACCACGGAGGCAAGGTCCATGTTCGCCTCCCAGAACGAATCCAGGGTCCCCACGTCGCGCCAGTAGGGTTTTTGCCCCTCCTTGGCCCCGACACAGGACATGTTGAACGGGTGGGCAAAGGCCTTGCCCTCCCCCACGATGCGCGGGATCACGTCCATGCCGAAGTCGTGCTTGGACTCCTGGTTGTGGATGTCCTCTTCCAGCAACTGGTAGAGGTACTCCGCCTCGAAGATGTAGATGCCCATGGAGGCCAGCGAGCGATCCTCGCAGCCCGGCATGGCAGGCGGATTGGCCGGTTTCTCCACGAAGGCGCGGATCTTGCGTTGCTCGTCGATGTCCATGACGCCGAAAGCCGATGCCTCGCAGCGTGGTACCTCGATACAGGCCACCGTCACCTTGGCACCGAGGCGCACGTGATCCAGCAGCATGGCGGCGTAGTCCATCTTGTAGATGTGATCCCCTGCCAGCACCACGATGTACTTGGGACCGTAGTCACGGATGATGTCGACGTTCTGGTAGATGGCGTCTGCGGTGCCGCGATACCAGTGCACCTCGTCCACCCGCTGCTGGGCGGGCAGCAGGTCGATGAACTCGTTCATCTGGTAGCGCAGGAAAGACCAGCCCGATTGCAGGTGGCGCAACAGGCTGTGGGACTTGTACTGGGTCACCACACCCACCCGGCGGATGCCGGAGTTGATGCAGTTGGAAAGCACGAAGTCGATGATACGGAATTTGCCGCCAAAGTGGACGGCGGGCTTGGCGCGGTTATCGGTCAACTGCTTCAGGCGGCTGCCCCGTCCCCCTGCGAGCACCAAGGCCATACTCTGATTCAATAGTTGCCGTGCTTTGGCGGTGTCTACGGGTTCTAGCAACATATCTACCTCTGCTCTGTTGGGGCTGTTTTCAACCCATCTTCGCTTTTTTTACAGACCATGAAAGTGTTTTCACTCACATTTAGTTGCATTCCGCCGGCGCTTTATCGTGGAGTTGCGTGAGTACTCATGTTTTGCGCCAGCGACTTGGTTAGAATTTCTACATCATGAACATCATCAAGGATGAAACGATGTTGAATAAACATGAGGGAAACCTGCTGCTGGTCAGCGCACTGGTCTGCATTCCCATGCTGCTGTTGCAGGGAGTGCTGCTCGCCCCCCCCGCCTCACCGCTCACCCTGCTGCTGGTCCTGATGACCACCCTGACGGGATTCGCCCTGCAGCTCTTTCTCACCCACAGCGTGCGCCGTGGGGAAAAGGCGAGGCAGGAGCAACGCTGGCTGCTGGCGCTGCAGCAGCGGGATCCCGCCATGCTCGACAGCGTACAGGCACAAACGGCTCTGCGCCAGCTCCTTGCATCCTTCAATGAGGCCGAGATCGATGCCCACCGCCAGATCACCGAATTGCACAATCAGGCGACCCGGGACGAGATGACGGGGCTTGGCAACCGCCACGCCTTCCGGCGCGATCTGACCGAGCTGCTGCAACAGGAAAACACCCAGACCGCCATCCTGGTGCTCATCCGCGCCACCGAGCTCGGGACCCTCAACGCCCAGCGCGGCTTCCAGTCCGGGGATGCCTACATCCGGGACATCGCCGCCCTCATCAGCCACACCGTCAGCCGCTTCCCGGGCCACCGGGTCTATCGCATCTCGGGGGCCGATTTTGCCGTCCTGCTGCCTCCCCTGGCCCAGATCCCGCCCCATCTGCTGGGACGGGATCTGAAGCTCGCCTTCGATCGCTATCAGCACGATCACGAGCTCGAGAGCGCCGCCTACTCGGGCATGACCCGCCTGAGCAGCGAGCAGAAGATAGAGGCCATTCTGGCCCGGGCGGATCTCGCGCTGGCCCGTGCCCAGACAGAGGTGGTCAATGGCTGGGCCATCCAGCAGAACGACGAGGTGGTCGAGGTGCAGGGTCAGCGTCACTGGACCCAGGTGCTGACCGATCTGCTGGAGCAGGAGAGCATCAGCTTCACCTGCCAGCCCATCCAGCCCCTGCATCGCGGCATGCTCGCCTACCACGAGATCTATCCCCGTTTCAGCAGCAGCGACGGCACCGTGCTGCCAAGCGATACCCTGCTCGCCATGGCGCAGCGGCTGGACATGGTACTGCGCCTGGCCCAGATGGTGATCCGCCACGTCATCCGCCAATACCGCGCCTTCGGAGGCCGCAACAGCCGGTGGGGTCTCAATCTGCCGGGCTCCCTGCTGCAAAACAGCGCCTTTCTCATCTGGCTGGATCACCAGTTGCAAAAAGACCCCGACATCGGGGCCAACCTGGTGTTCGAGCTCGACGAGGAGCACCTGGAGCGCAACCTGACCGGGTCCAGGCGGCTGTTCGAGCTGCTCAGGCGCCACGGCAGCCGCTCGGCCATCTGCAACTTCGGCAAGGGGATCGGCTCCTTCAGCCTGTTTCGCGAGCTCAAACCCGACTACATCAAGCTGGACCCCGGTCTCATCACCGAGCTGGAGCAGGATCTCACCAACCAGCAGTTCGTGCGGATGATCGTCGACGTCTCCCATCGCATGGGCTGCCTGGTGATCGCGGAAGGGGTGGAACAGATAGGCCAGAAGCAGATGCTGCAGAGCATGTATGTGGACGGCTTGCAGGGCTACCTCATCGCCCGGCCCCAGGAGCTGGGACCGGAGATCGGTCAGATGGGGATCTTCACGGAGACGGTTTCAGCTTCAACAGGGTCAGAATGATGTCGTTGAGCTGGCGATAGCGCTCCAGCTCCTTCTGATCGTAACGGGTCGCCAGCATGGTCGGGTTGTGGCGATGCTTGAGGTAGCGGTTGATCTGCAGGCGGTTGAACCCGGCCACCTTGTAGATCTGGCCGAGCAGGGCATTGAGCTCGTCGTCCGCCAGCCCGGCCCGGGTCAGGTAATCGGGTTGGGACGGGCTCTCCTGGCGGGCCGTGACCTTCTCCAGCTGGCCACGCTCCTGCAAATAGGTGAGCCACTGCTCCACGTAGAGCGGCTTGCAGCCCCCCAGTAGATTGAAGTACCCCACGGCATCACAGCGACACCCGCTCAGCAGCACCAGGGCCAGCTCGTCGCTGTCACACTGAAAGCTCACCGGGCCGCTCTGGCTCCAGTCCAGCGCCTGCACCTGGATCCGCCCCTGCGCCCCCGCCTTCGTGGTCACGTCAAAGACAAACATGGCACCTCCCGATCGGCAAAGGGTTGATGATGACCCATCCCCGGGACGGGTGCAAAGGCAAATCGCCTTTTCATGGCCCATGGCGGCCATAAAAAAACCGGCCCCCCGAAGGGGGCCGGTTCATCACAATCCGGCAAGACGGCAGACTCAGGCGTCCAGTTCCACCAGCGCCTTGGCCAGCTCGATGGGCTCGAGCTCCTGGCCTTCCAGATCGGCGTTCCAGTTCGGGCCGACCAGCACGTCGTCCTCGTCCAGATCGTTGATCCAGATGTCCAGGAACTCTTCGAGCTCGATCACTTCCGGCTCGTAATCCGCCCACTCGTCCACGCAGTGCAGGCGGGCATCTCCTTCGGCGGACCAGAGCGGCATCACGTCCGCATCTTCGAACTCGGCGGAGCGGCACACCACCCAGTCTTCACCGTAGCGCAGACCCCACACCTGACCCGACTCGCGGACTTCTTCGATGAACAGCTGGAAATTGGCGTCAAGATTGTCAGTTAGTTTGCTCATGGGGTCTCTCTCTTGCAAAGCAATGGCAGGCTGTCGGCCAGGCTGGCCGAGAATGGGGCAGATGGTGTCCCAAAAGCCCCCCAGACTCAAGCCTTATCCCGAAAAAGCGGGGAGAAAGGCCGTCAGATGCGATATTTCGCCACCAGGGCCCCCAGCTCGTCGCAGGCCAGCGCCAGTTGCCCGGATGCCTGCTCGGTCAGCCGGTTCTGGGCCAGGGCATCCGCCGCCAGCTGGGTGATGGCCACCAGCCGCTGGTTGATCTCCTCCGCCGCCCGGCTCTGCTCCGCCGCCGCCGTGGCAATCTGCCCATTCATGGCAGTAATGGTGTGGACGGATCCATCGATGGCATTGATGGCGACATCCGCATCGCCGGCCCTGTCCGCCGTCGCGCGGGAGAGCTGCTGCAACTGGCTGATGCCGCTGACCACCTTGCCGGCCCCCTCCTGCAGCCGCTGGATCATCTGCCGGATCTCGTCGGTGGAGCTGTGGGTGCGGGTCGCCAGGGTACGCACCTCGTCGGCGACCACCGCAAAGCCGCGCCCCTGCTCCCCGGCCCGTGCCGCTTCAATGGCGGCGTTGAGGGCCAGCAGGTTGGTCTGCTCCGCCACCCCGCGAATGACGTCGAGCACGGAGCCAATCTGCTGAGTCTCCTGCTCGAGGCGGCTCACCGCCTGTACCGTCTCCACCATCTCGTCCGCCAGCTGGCTGATGGACTCCCGGGTCTGGACCACCACCTCGCGGCCATGCTGGGCCAGATTGAGGGCCGAGTCCGCCGCGTCGGCGGCCTGGGCCGCGTGCTGGCCCACTTCGCGGCTGCTCACCGTCATCTGCTCCATGGCGCTGGCCACCCGCAGGGTATCCTGCTCCTGGCCGGTGACGATGGCGCCGGTACGCTCCACCACCTCGGCCAGCTGGTGGGCATGCACCCGGTTCTGATCCGCTATCTGCTGGCTGCGGGCCACCAGCTGCGCCATCTGGCTGGCGAAGAGGTTGAAGTTGATGCTGAGCTGGCTCAGCTCGTCACGCCCCGACTCCGGCAGACGTACCTGCAGATCCCCCTCCCCCCTGGCGATGTTGCCAAGGGCCGAGACCGAGCGGGAGAGGGGCACGACGATGCTGCGCACAATGAGGCCGACCACGGCAAACAGCAGGAGGGCCAGCACCAGCCCGATCCCCAGCAGGGTGTGCAGCACCTCCCGGTACTGGGCCTCGACGTCGTCCACATAGACGCCGGTGCCGATGATCCAGTCCCAGGGGGCGAAGCGCTTGATGTAGGAGATCTTGCGTACCGGTTCGTCCACCCCCGGCTTGGGCCAGTAGTAGGCCACCTCCCCCGCGCCCTGGGCCCGCGCCAGATCGGCGAAGGCGACGAACAGCCTGAGCCCCTGCTTGTCCTCCACCCCGGAGAGATCCTTGCCGTCCAGCTCGGGTTTCATGGGGTGCATCACCATGGTGGGGTGGCTGTCGTTGATCCAGAAGTAGTCATCGTTGCCGTAACGCAACCCCTTGATCAGCGCCAGCGCCTCGGCCTTGGCGCTCGCCTCGTCCAGCTCCCCCTTGCGCACCCTGGCTTCCAGCCCCGCCACCAGGCTGTAGGCGGTCTCCACCTGGGCCTGGGTCTGGCGGCTCTTCTCACCCATCAGCCCCTGCTGATAGATCTGCAGGCAGAAGAACAGCAACAGTCCCAGCAGCGCCAGCACCATCAGGGTCACCAGCGACAGACGCCGACCGATACTCCATTGTCTCAACATACCCTCGCCCCGCAGCAGCTACATATCCTTAACACAAGGTATGCCGCCGCGACGCGGGCTGTCCACGATGTCAGCAAAAGCGATGCCAAAAACATGATCCAGCCCCAAAAACAAGAAAGGGTGCCCAGTGGCACCCTTTCTCGTGGTCGACAGGAAGAGGTATCACCGCTCCCAGTACACCTCTTCCAGGCTGTCTTCCTTCTCCGGCAACCCGCGGGAGAGGCGCGGGCTGCTCTGGGCCAGCACCTCGTAGCTCACCCGGTTGGCGTACTTGCACACCTGGGCCAGAGAGGAGTAGGTCAGGAATTCCGAGAGATGCTTGGCGGAGTTCGGCACGTTCATGCGGTGGTAGGCGTTCGCCACCATGTCGTGCAGCACGGCGGACAGCGCCCCGTCCCCTGCCCCGTTGGTGTTCTTGATCTTCTCCGGGCCGCCCATGTAGGGGGAGATGTGGGAGTAGATACGCGCAGGCTTGCGGCACTTGTCCCGGGCCATGGGGCGGCTGAACTCGTACATGTTGAACTCGGGGATGACGCCGGGCAGCAGGGTGTGGGTGGTCTCGCGCTTGTAGTCCTCGTCGGTGTAGCTCGCCATGTAGAGGCCGATGGGGCCGGCGGTGCAGAGCACCATGTCCGCCCAGTCCAGCGCCTTGTCGGCCGCGCCGAGGGGATCCTTTATCCCGGTCAGGGCCTCCGCCTCGTCCTCGTTCATGGCGAGCACGGTCACGTTCTCGCTGATGAAATCGCGCCACCACTGGGGATTCTCGTCGATGACGAAGCGGGTGCCCAGAGTCAGCACCACGGGCACCCCGGCCTCGCGGGCATAGCGCACCGCGGCCATGGCGGCCTCCTTCATGGGGGTGCCGTCGGCGCCGCGCACCAGGTAAGCGGTGATCACCAGGGCCGAGGCCTCCTTAATGATGGTCTCGGGGATGTGGTCCACATCCAGGTGATCCATCTTGCCGGCGTTGATGCCAAAGCTGCGCTCTCCCCCTTCGGTGATGAAGGTGAAGCAGCGCCCGACCGGGCCGTCCACCGGCTGCAGGTAGTCGAGGTTGACCCGGGAGGAGGTGTTGCACAGATAGCGGTAGGCATAGCTGCCGATGCGGATGTCCTGGCTCATGACGCCAAGCAGGATGGAGTGGGAGTCCGCCAGCACGGAGTAGTTGTGCATGGTGTTGCCGATGGTGCCGCCGGCAAATTCGCTCACCACCATGTTGTTGGCCTTGAGCTCGTCGTAGACCAGCTCCGCCACCTCGTCGGAGATGAGCATGGAGTGGCCCTTGCTCAGGCCGTACCGGTTCAGGAAGTCTTCATCCACATGGGCTTCGATATCCACCAGAGTCTGATCGATGCCCACTACATAGGCCTTGCCCAGTTCGGTGAGCTGGGAGTTCTGCGGGATCAGGGGATCACGTCTGTCGACCGGGAAGTAGTGTTTGGACTTGCGCTGACCGGGAAATTTCATGGCAATCTTCTGTGCTCTGGGGAAAAGAGGGGCGGGATTTTAACACAATCCACCACGCCGAAAAGTCGCACGATTGAATTTTGAGGTCAGTATAGACAAGGGTTTGCGAGGAAAACGTTTGACTTGGCTGCCACAAAAAACCACCCCGTGGCGGGGTGGTGTTGCGGGATGACATTCAGCTTGCCGAGAGCCCCTGCACCAGGGCCAGCACCGAGAACATCCCCAGCGACAGCCAGAAGAAGAGGGTGCCGAAGAGGCGCGGCATGTTGGGAGCCCTGGGGATCTGGATGCCGATGGCATGCAGGATGCGCCCCACCACCAGCAGCACACCGCCCAGGTGCAGCCAGAGCGCCCCGACCCCCGCCAGTTCGCACAGGGCCATCAGCAGCAGGGTGAGGGGCACGTACTCGGCAAAGTTGCCGTGGGCGCGGATCGCGGCCAGCATCTCGGGGGCTTCCCCCTCCCCTATCATCACCCTGAACTGGGCGCGGCGCTTGACCACCCAGAAGGAGAGCAGCAGAAACAAGAGCCCGAGCAGGCCGGCGTAAATCAGCGTGATATGCATCATCAGGACACTCCTTTATCGTTGAATCCGAACGTCCGCCACGTCGGGCACCGGATGAGAACGGTCATCATGCCAGCTCGCGACAGATGAGGGAAACCATCATTCGGATATGGGCCTGATCGCTGTTGAGGGCTGGGATGTATTCAAACTGCTCGCCACCGGCGGCCATGAAGATCTCCCGGTTCTGCACCTGGATCTCCTCCAGGGTCTCGAGGCAATCCGCCGAGAAGGCCGGGCAGATGACATCGAGCCGCTTGACGCCGCGAGAGGGCAATTCGCCCACGGTCAGGTCCGTGTAGGGCTTGAGCCACTCCTCCTTGCCAAAGCGGGACTGGAAGCTCGCGGTCCACTGCTCCGGGGCCAGCCCCAGCGCCTCCGCCAGCAGGGCGGCGGTGCGCCTGCACTGATGACCATAAGGATCCCCTTCCCGCTCGTAGCGCTCGGGAATGCCGTGGAAGGACATCAGCAGATGCTCCCCCTGGCCGTGCTGCTCCCAGTGGCGACGCACGCTCATGGCCAGCGCCTGGATGTACTCCGGGTGGGCATGGTAATCGCGGATGAGCCGCACCACCGGCAGATTGCGCTCGGTTTTCATCGCCCTGGCCCAGGCGTCGAACACCGAGGCGGTGGTACTGACCGAATACTGGGGATAGAGCGGCAGCAGGATCACCCGGTTGACCCCCTGGGCCTTGAGGGCCTGCCAGCCATCGGCCAGCGACGGGGCGCCATAGGTCATGGCGAGCGCCACCGGCACCTCGACCCCTTCCCGCTTGAGCTCGTGCTCCAGGGCCGCGCGCTGCTGCTGGCTGATGACCATCAGGGGGGAGCCCTGCTCGGTCCATACCTGCTGATAGAGCTTGGCCACCTTGGGGGAGCGGGTCGGCAGGATGATGAAGTGAAGCAGGGGGCACCAGAGGTAGCGCGGCAGGTCGACGACCCGCTGATCGTGCAGAAACTGGCTGAGAAACGCCTTGACCGCCGCCGTGGTCGGCGCGGCCGGGGTACCCAGATTGACCAGCAAGATCCCGGTTTTCGTGGTCACGTTAGCATCCTGTCGTTCTGTGTCGTGGGAATGGAATGCAAGAAAGGGCCCGGTATGGACCCTTTTCTCACTCTCGTAGCCAGCCGGCGAACGGCTGCGTCCTGCCGGCCCTGAATGGCTTAACCGAGAATGGCGGCCAGTTGCTGGCTGACCAGATCCACCGGCTGGGTGCCGTCGATCTTGACGTAACGGGTGTTGCCCGCTTCCGCTTCCTTGCCGTAGAAACCGATGAGCGGCGCGGTCTGCTGATGGTAGACATCCAGACGCTTGCGCACTGTGGTCTCTTCGTCGTCGGCACGGATCACCAGATCCTCGCCGGTCACGTCATCCTTGCCTTCCACTTTCGGCGGGTTGAACACCACGTGGTAGGTACGGCCGGAGCCGGAGTGCACGCGGCGGCCGCTCATGCGCTTGACGATCTCTTCGTCCGGCACGTCGAATTCCAGCACGAAGTCCACGGTCACACCGGCATCCTTCATGGCTTGCGCCTGGGGAATGGTGCGGGGGAAGCCGTCCAGCAGGAAGCCGTTGGCGCAATCCGGTTGCGCGATGCGTTCTTTGACCAGGCCGATGATGATGTCGTCGGAGACGAGCTGACCTGCGTCCATCACGGCTTTGGCCTTGAGGCCCAGCTCGGTACCCGCCTTGATCGCCGCACGCAGCATGTCGCCGGTGGAGATCTGCGGAATACCGTGTTTTTCCATGATGAACTGAGCCTGGGTACCCTTGCCGGCGCCCGGAGCTCCCAACAGAACAATGCGCATACACGCTCCTAGTTGATTGGTTATTCAATTCTTGAGAAGGCAAAAAACTACACGTTTTCGCCCGTATTAACAAGCTCGCCCCGTGTGAGTGGCCAGATTATCACCACACTCCCGCCCCGTCTCTGCGACCAAAGACGCAGACGACGACCACTAAAAATGATTGAAAATGCAGCAACGCACCAGAGGGGAACGGCCAAAAAAAAAGCCCACTGTCATGCAGTGGGCCAATCACAATCACATCACGCCTGGAGTAGCAGACGGTTGATACGGGAGACGAAGCTCGCCGGATCATTGAGGCCACCCTGCTCCGCCAGCTGGGCCTGCTCGTGCAGGAGGGAGACCCACTCGCCAAACAGGCTCTCATCCTCGATGGTGCCGAGCTTCTTCACCAGGGCATGGTCGGGGTTGAGCTCCAGGATGTACTTCTGCTCCGGCACCGGCTGACCGGCGGCGCGCATCAGCTTGATCATCTGGGTGCTCATACCGTGGGCGTCGGTGACGATGCAGGACGGCGAGTCGGTCAGACGGTGGGTGACGCGCACCTCTTTCACCGCCTCCCCGAGGCTCTTCTTGACCCGCTCCACCAGACCGGCGTTGGCTTTTTCGGCCTCTTCCTGCGCCTGCTTGGAGGCTTCGTCTTCCAGATCCCCGAGATCCAGTTCGCCACGGGTGACGGAGGCCAGCTGCTTGCCGTCGAACTCGGTCAGGTGGCTCATCAGCCACTCGTCCACCCGCTCCCACATCAGCAGCACTTCGACGCCCTTCTTGCGGAAGATCTCGAGGTGCGGGCTGTTCTTGGCAGCGGCATAAGAGTCGGCGGTGATGTAGTAAATCTTCTGCTGACCTTCCTTCATGCGGCCAACGTAATCCTCGAGAGAGACGGTCTGGGCTTCGCCCTCGCCGGCGGTGCTGGCAAAGCGCAAGAGCTTCGCGATCTCTTCCCGGTTGGCGTAATCCTCGGCCGGGCCCTCTTTGAGCACATTGCCGAACTCGCTCCAGAACTTGGCGTACTTCTCGCCATCCTCTTTCGCCAGCTTGTTGAGCATGGTGAGCACGCGCTTGGAGCAGGCCTTGCGCAGGGAGGCGGTCACCTTGTTGTCCTGCAGGATTTCACGGCTGACGTTGAGCGGCAGATCGTTGGAGTCCAGCACCCCTTTCACGAAGCGCAGGTAGGTCGGCATGAACTGCTCGGCGTCGTCCATGATGAAGACGCGCTGCACGTAGAGCTTCAGACCGTGCTTCTGTTCGCGGTTGTAGAGATCGAACGGCGCGCGAGCCGGGATGTAGAGCAGGCTGGTGTACTCCTGCGCCCCTTCCACCCGGTTGTGACCCCACAGCAGCGGATCTTCGAAGTCGTGGGCGACGTGCTTGTAGAACTCCTGATACTCCTCGTCCTTGATGTCCTTCGGGTTGCGGGTCCAGAGCGCAGTGGCGCGGTTGACCTGCTCCCACTCCCCCGGGGTGCCGACGATGGTTTCACCGTCTTCTTCCCGATCCGGAGTGCCCTCCTTGAACATCTCCACCGGCACGCTGATGTGGTCGGAGTATTTGCTGACCACGGAGCGCAGACGCCAGTCGTCCAGGAACTCCTCTTCATCGCTGCGCAGGTGCAGGATGACGTCGGTGCCGCGACCGGCTTTGGTCACGTCAGCCACGGTGAAGGAGCCTTCCCCTTGTGATTCCCACTGCACGCCCTGCTCCGGCGCGGTGCCTGCGGCGCGGGAGACCACGGTCACCTTGTCGGCCACGATGAAGGCGGAGTAGAAGCCCACCCCGAACTGGCCGATCAGCTGGGAATCCTTGCCCTGGTCACCGGAGAGGTGCTTGAAGAACTCGGCGGTGCCGGACTTGGCGATGGTGCCCAGGTGCTCGATCACCTGGTCACGGGTCATGCCGATGCCGTTGTCCGAAATGGTCAGGGTCTTGTTCTCTTTGTCCACCACCAGGCGCACGCGCAACTGGCCGTCGTTTTCGAACAAAGAGGCATCGGAAAGCGCCTTGAAGCGCAGCTTGTCCGCCGCATCGGAGGCGTTGGAAATCAGCTCGCGCAGGAATACTTCTTTGTTGGAGTAGAGGCTGTGAGCCATCAGGCTCAGCAGTTGTTTGACTTCAGTCTGAAAGCCGTGGGTTTCGGCGTGAACACTTTGGGTCATCGACCAGTCCTCAAAACGTCGGGTTGAACAGATTCCCAAGCTAGATGGGGTTGGCCTTTCAAATATCAAGGGGCTTGCGTGCAAACTTGAGAGCAAATTTGCACACCGGCCCCTCGCTTGGCCCACACAGGCAACCCCCTCCCGGCCTCCCCCTTCATAAGGGGGAGGTGCACCGTCGTCCCCTGTCTGGCGAAGGGGTCAGACTGGAATCGAGAGGGGTGACATATAGCGGGGTCAGCCTTGCTCTCCCCTGCCAAAGGGAGGGCTGGGGTGGGGTGCGTTGCTCCCTCCTCTGCCAAGGGGAAGCATGAGGTGGGATCCGTTGCCCCCTCCCCTGCCAAAGGGGGCATGGGGCGGGCTCCGTTGCTTTCTTCCCTGCCAAAGGGAGGAGTGGGGCAAGATCCATTGCTCCCTCCCCTATCAAGGGGAGGGCCGGGGTGGGGTTCGTTGCTTTCTCCCCTGCCAAAGAGAGGAGTGGGGCAAGATCCATTGCTCCCTCCCCTGCCAAGGGGAGGGCCGGGGTGGGGTCCGTGGTGTCTTTAGCTCAGGCGCTGGCGCCCCATCAGGGAGTGGGAGAGCGTGGTGCCATCCACCAGCTCCAGCTCCCCGCCCACCGGCACACCGTGGGCGATGCGGCTCACCTCCACCCCGGCGGAGCGGGCCATGTCGGCGATGTACCAGGCGGTGGCATCCCCCTCGATGGTGGGGTTGGTGGCGAGGATCAGCTCCTTGATCTGCTCCTCCTTGAGGCGGCGCTCCAGGATATCGAGCCCCAGCTCCTCGGGGCCGATGCCGTCAAGGGGCGACAGGTGCCCCATCAGCACGAAGTAACGGCCGGAGAACTGGCCGGTCTGCTCGATGGCGGCCACGTCCGCCGGGCTCTCCACCACACAGAGCAGGCCGTTCTCCTCGCGCTTGGGATTGGCGCAAATATCGCAGCGATCGTTCTCGGTAAAGGTGCGGCAGTGGCTGCAATGACCGATTTCGGTGAGCGCCCGATTGAGCAGGGAGGCCAGACGCAGGCCGCCGCTGCGCTCGCGCTCCAGCAGGGTGAACGCCATGCGCTGGGCCGATTTCGGGCCCACGCCCGGCAAGACCTGCAGCGCCTTCATCATCTCATCGAGCAGGGGACTGAATTTCATGGGGATATCCTTTAAAGCCGCGCCGAAGGAGTGATTCGGCCCGCTTGCCTGAAGCGGTGCCGACGCCTCCATCCGAACCTATCTTGTTGGCGCAGGACTATACCCGAGCCGGCCCCGGGCGCCAATGGCCGGATCCCGCCACAGTGCCTGACGGCCCAACATCACCCCGGTCGGGGCGCAGCACTGAGCGGCAACCTCCCCTTCCCCTCTCCCCACAACCCAGATCACGCCATGATTGCCAAACCAATTCCGGGGAAACCGGGAAACCCTCCCAGATTGCCCCAACTCACTCCCCACCAGCCTCCAGACAAGCCAGCACGGCCAGAAACCAGGCCCACATTGTTTGGTTTTTCTATTCGACAATCAGTTATCGTTTAGCAAAACCAAACAATAAATGCCCTCTTGAGGTCCCGATTTATGACGTTGCGCCGGTTTTCAACGGCTCCCCCTTCTGTTTTTTCACCGGCCGATTAGTATGACTCACGCGACAACCAGCTCCGTTGAGGCCGTTACTAGGGCACGGTGAGAGCTAGGGAAAGTGCGAACAAGTATCCCACGAACAAAAAATGAAAATTTTAGTCATTTAATATCAATGGGTTACCAGTAAATGCTCTCGTGCCATATGACTTATTCGCACCTTCCCTTACCCGTTTACCATAGCGGCCAAAAGTGATCCCTGGATTTGACCCCATAGGTCCAGACACTTTTTCCCGCTTAGGGTTGTGATACCCGACTGCGCAGAAATTCCCGTGGTGAACGGTATCCCAAGGCG